>JBOHPM010000498.1:0-2893 GCA_050731715.1 Candidatus Rokuibacteriota bacterium | reverse complement strand
AAAGGCGATCTCCTCGACGCAGGCGACCATCAGCCCCTGTCGGTCCTCCAGGGTCTGGATGAAGCTCGAGGCCTGGAGCAACGTCTCGTGGGTGCCGGTGTCGAGCCAGGCGATCCCCCGCCCCAGCTTGTCCACGTGCAGCCGGCCCGCGCGGAGGTAGGCGAGATTCACATCGGTGATCTCCAGCTCGCCGCGCGCCGAGGGCTTGAGCCCGGCCGCGATGTCGACGACCTCCTGATCATAGAAGTAGAGGCCGGTCACCGCCCAGCTCGAGCGCGGCTGCGCCGGCTTCTCCTCGATGTCGAGCGGGCGGCCGGCGGCATCGAACTCCACGACCCCGTAGCGCTCGGGGTCGCGCACCCAGTAGCCGAAGATCGTGGCGCCGCGGGGCCGGCCCGCGGCCCGGCGTAGATACTCCGGGAACCCGTGGCCGTAGAAGATGTTGTCCCCCAGGGCCAGCGCCACTGCCGAGTCGCCGATGAACGTGCGCCCGATGAGGAAGGCCTGGGCCAGGCCTTCCGGGCTCGGCTGCAGGGCGTAGTCGAGGGTGAGCCCGAGGTGGCGGCCGTCGCCGAGGAGACGGCGGAAGGCCTCTTGATCTTGCGGCGTGGTGATGACGAGGATCTCCCGGATGCCGGCCAGCATCAAACTGGAGAGCGGGTAGTAGATCATCGGCTTGTTGTAGACCGGCACGAGCTGCTTGGACATCGCGAGCGTCAGGGGGTAGAGGCGGGTGCCGGAGCCGCCGGCCAGGATGATGCCCTTCACGGCGACTCGACTATAGCACCGGTTCAGAGGCGACCGGAAAAGGAGTACTATTCAGGGACATGAAGACGCTGAAGGAGATGATCAGCGAGGCGCGGCAGGCCGTGCCCGAAGAGGGGCCCGAGGAGCTCCAGCGCCGGCTGAAGTCCGGGGAGCCCCTGGCGGTGATCGACGTCCGCGATCCCGACGAGTACCGCGACGGCCACATCGAAGGCGCCACCAACGTCAGCCGCGGGTTCCTCGAGTTCCGGGTCCCCGGAGCCGTGCCCGATCAGACCACCCCGGTGGTCCTCTACTGTCAGACCGGGCTGCGCTCGGTGCTGGCCGGCAAGATCCTCAAGGAGCTCGGCTATCAGCAGGTGATCAACCTGCAGGGCGGCTATCAGAAGTGGGCGCAGTCCGGCCTGCCCACGGTACGCGAGATGCCGCTCAGCCCGGACCAGATCCAGCGCTACAGCCGGCACTTCCTGCTCAACCAGGTCGGCGAGAAGGGCCAGCACCGCCTGCTGCGCTCCCGGGCGCTGCTCATCGGCGCCGGCGGCCTGGGCTCGCCGACGGCGCTCTATCTGGCCGCCGCCGGCGTGGGCACGCTCGGGGTCATGGACGGCGACGTGGTGGACATCACGAACTTGCAGCGGCAGATCCTGCACACCACCGCCGACATCGGCAAGCCCAAGGTGGAGTCGGCCACGCGTACGCTCAAGGCGCTGAACCCTGACGTCCAGATCATCGCGCTGCCGACCCGGATCACGGTCGACAACGTGATGGAGATCATCAAGGACTACGACCTCATCGTGGACGGCTCGGACAACTTCGAGACCCGCTACCTCGTCAACGATGCCTGCTACCTGGGTGGCAAGACGAACGTGCACGGCTCGATCTTCCAGTTCGAGGGGATGGCCACGGTCTTCGCGCCCAACCAGGGGCCGTGCTACCGCTGCCTCTACCCCACCCCGCCGCCGCCGGGCCTGGTGCCCTCCTGAAGCGAGGCTGGGGTCCTGGGCGTGCTCCCAGGCGTGATCGGAACGATCCAGGCGACGGAAGCGGTCAAGGTCCTGCTCGGCATCGGTGAGCCGCTGATCGGACGTCTGCTCACCTACGACGCCCTCGGCATGCGCTTCCGTGAGGTGAAGCTGCGCCGTGATCCCAACTGCCCGCTCTGCGGCACCTCGCCGACGATCAAGGATCTGTCGATCCACATGAGCGGGGGCGGGGCGTGTGAGGCCTCACCGAACGGCCACGCCGAGCCGGCCGGCACCCCGACCGCCCGCCAGGGCGGCTGATCGTCATCTGTACAGCCTCCGACTGAGCGAGGATCACGTCGGCGCCGGCCAAAGCCTGCGGCTGGCGCCCGCCAACCGCATCCTCTGGGTGGCCGGGGGCACGATCGTGGTCGCCGCCGGGGCGGAGACGACGCTCGAGCAAGGCCAGGCCTGGCACGGCGCGGCGGCGTGCGGGGTGACGAGCTCGGCCGGGGCCCACGTGCTGCGCTGGGAGCTTCTCACCCCCACGACGACTGGATCTCTCGTCGAGCCGACCCGCAGCAGCATCGCCATCACGCTCGAGCATCCGATCACCCTCGATTCCACTGCGCCGTACCTCATGCGCTGCGACCGGGTGGACTTCGCGCCAGGGGGCGAGGCGCGCCCCCACGGCCACCGGGGCGGCGGGATCCGCCGCCTGCTCACGGGTGAGCTGCAGGTGCGCATCGGCCCGGGGCCGGGGCGGGTCATGAAGCCGGGCGACGCGTGGTTCGAGAGCGGCGTCGAGCCGGTCCACGCCCTGGCCTCACCGCGCGAGCCGACCAGCTTCATGCGCGTGTCGGTGCTGCCCCGGGCCCTGCGGGGACAATCCTCGATCGTCTACGTCGACCCCGCCGACGCGGCCGTCAAGCCCCGCCAGTACACGGTGTATGTGGACGAGCCCATCGCGATCGGCTGAGCGCCATGACGCGCAGTCGCGGCCCCGCCCTACCACCTGAGCTGGCCGAGCGGCTGTCCCAGCGGGATCTCGCGTCCCGCCTGGGGCTGGCCCTGCCCTTCATCACGGTCGACGGCGAGGGCCGTCCGCACCCGATGCTGCTGTCCTATCTGGAGCTGCGCGCTTACGATCCGGGCACGCTCGGCCT
>JBOHPM010000497.1:0-2895 GCA_050731715.1 Candidatus Rokuibacteriota bacterium | reverse complement strand
CTGCTTGTTCTTCGTGTGCAATACCTTCGTGATCGCCGCCGTCAGCGTCGTCTTGCCGTGATCGATGTGCCCAATCGTCCCCACGTTCACGTGCGGCTTCGTCCGCTCGTACTTCGCCTTGGCCATGTCAACGACCTCCCTCGACGGCACCGATCATCCAACGGGTGGAGCCCATGTCCGGGATTGAACCGGAGACCTCGTCCTTACCAAGGACGCGCTCTGCCGACTGAGCTACATGGGCGCGGATCACGTGAGCTCCAGCTCGGCGGCGACCGATGATGGAGCGGGAAACGGGATTCGAACCCGCGACCCCCAGCTTGGAAGGCTGGCGCTCTACCGCTGAGCTATTCCCGCCCGCACCGGCGAGCATGGTGGGGAGGGGAGGATTTGAACCCCCGAAGGCGTACGCCAGCAGATTTACAGTCTGCCCCCTTTGGCCACTTGGGTACCTCCCCGAACCTGCCGGCATGCGATATGCGGACTCCCCGGAGCTGCTGGCGCTGGCGGGAGGAATTGAACCCCCGACCCACTGCTTACAAGGCAGTTGCTCTTCCCCTGAGCTACGCCAGCACAGACAAAACTTCACTTTAGTTTCGAGTCCTTGATTAGTCAAGGACTTTTCGGCATGCGGCCCCGCCTTTGACGTCGGACCTCGTAAAACAGAACGGCGGCAGCGGCGGCGACGTTCAACGACCCCACCCGGCCGGCCATGGGGATCGTCAGGACGGCGTCGCAGGTCCTGGCGACCAGCGGTCGGAGCCCCTCGCCTTCGCTTCCCAGCACGAGACAGATCCGACCTGTAAGATCGGCATCCCAGGGGGGGATCCCACCGTCGATCGCGCCTCCGTAGACCCAAACACCAGACTTCTTAAGCTTTTCAAGCGTGGCTACCAGGTTTGTCTCCCGAGCCACAGCCACGGCCCCCAGGGCTCCCATGGCGGTCCTGGCTACAGCACCGGTGAGGCCGACCTGATGGTGCTTGGCGAGGATGACGCCATGAGCGCCTAAGGCATCGGCGCTTCTCAAGATCGCCCCCAGATTCCTGGGGTCCTGGATCTGATCGACGGCCAGCAAGAGGGCCGCTTCTCCCCTCTCGTCGGCGATCCCAAGGAGCTTCTCGACGTCGGCGTAGGGCGCGGCCGCGACCCTGGCCACCGCCCCTTGATGCCGCGGCGAACCCGCGATCGCGGTGAGCTGCTCCCGCGTCCGGTAGGAGACCTTGACGCCGGCCCGGCGCGCCAGCGCCACGACTTCCCCCAACGGGCCGGAGGCCCCGACGAGAACTGCGACCTCGTCGGTCCGCCGCTCCGCGGCCTGCAGGAGGGCGAGCACGGGGTTGCGCCCGTAGACGACCTCGCCGGTGGCGCCTGGCTCCCGCAGAGCCGTCATGAGATCCGCCGCGTCAGGCGCGGCCCGGCCGACGTGTCTTCGACCTGCCAACCCAGACGCTGGATGGCCTCCCGGAGCTCGTCCGAGCGCTGCCAGTCACGCCGGCGCCGGGCTTCCGCACGTTCGCTCACCAAGCCCTCGACCTCAGGGGGCGGCCCAGTCGGCACCCAACCCTGTTGAAAAAGTCCCAGGGCGCCGGCCAGCCGCTGGAGCTCGGCGACACCGGCCACGATGGCTTCGCGAGCCCCGCCATTGGCCCTGGTCTGCTCCAGACGCTCGTACAGGGCGCTGCTCAGATCGAACAGCACGCTGAGGGCCTGCGGTGTGTTGAAGTCGTCGTCCATGGCCGCCACGAAGCGCTGGCGAACCCCCTTCAAATCGTCGGACAGCGTCGGTTCCCCAGCGCTGGCTGCCCAGAACACCTGCACGTCGTGGAACAGTCGCGTGAACCGCTCGAGCGCGCGGCCGGCGTCCCGGAGACGATCCTCCGAGAACTCGACCGGGTGGCGGTAGTGGGTGCCCAGGAGCCACAGGCGCAGGGCATCCGGCTCGTAGCGCTTGACGAGCTCGCGAATGCCCAGCGTGTTGCCTAGCGATTTCGACATCTTCTCGGCGCCGAGGTTGACGAAGGCGTTGTGGATCCAGTAGCGGGCGAACGGCTTGCCGGTCACGGCTTCAGACTGGGCGATCTCGCACTCGTGGTGAGGAAAGATCAGATCCTCGCCGCCGCCGTGGATGTCGAAGGACTCGCCCAGATACTGCATGGCCATGGCCGAGCACTCGATGTGCCATCCGGGTCGACCCGGGCCCCACGGGCTCGGCCAGACGGGCTCTCCCGGCTTGGCCGCTTTCCAGAGCGCGAAGTCGCGCGGATCTCGCTTGCGCTCGTCGACCTCTACCCGGGCCCCGGCGAGGAGCGACTCCAGATCCTTGCCGCTGAGCTTGCCGTAGGGGGAGAACCGGCCGATCTCGAAATACACGTCGCCGTCGACGACGTACGCGAAACCGCCGCCGATGAGCCGCTCGATGAGCGCGATCATCTGTTTGATGTGGTCGGTGGCCCTGGGCTCGACGTCGGCCCGGAGGACCCCGATGGCGTCCATATCCAGATAGAACTCGGCGATGTAGCGCTCGGCGAGCTCCGACGACGCCACGCCTTCGTTTTGAGCCCGCCGGATGATCCTGTCGTCGACGTCCGTGAAGTTCTTGACGAACGTGACCCGATAGCCCCGCCACGTCAGATACCGTCGGATCACGTCGAACGCGATGGCGCTGCGCGCGTGCCCGACGTGGGAGAGGTCGTACACGGTGACGCCACAGACGTACATGCGCACTTCGCCCGGGGTGATCGGGTGGAAGTCCTCCTTGGTACGCTTCAGCGTGTTGTAGACCTTCACCCTCCCACCTCGACGCTCACCACCGCCATGGCCGCGATACCTTCGCGACGACCGAGGAGCCCCAGCCCTTCCGGGCTCTTGGCCTTCACGCTGACGGCGTCCACCGGCA
>JBOHPM010000496.1:0-2896 GCA_050731715.1 Candidatus Rokuibacteriota bacterium | reverse complement strand
ACATGGCGGAGGCGAGGAGAATGGCGAGCCCGAGGTAGAGTCCGCGAAGGACGCGCCCAACCGCGGCGTTCATCTGCGCTGAGGCGTCGCGGAGACTGAACGGCGTGATCCAGTCAAACAAGTAGCGAGCGACAAGCGCGAGCAGCAGAAAGCAGACGACCCAACCCACCGAGATCGCGTATTCCCTGATCATGTCCATCCGCGGTCCTCCTGGCCCCCGTCCCCGCTCACGGTGCTGGGGAAGGTGTGGTTGGTTACGCGGTCGCCGTGCGTTAGCACGTCGAGGTCGGCATTATAAGTCACACCGCGGCGGTGGAGGCGACGAGCGGGCGCGGAACGAGGCGCGTAGAGGACCTTAAAAAGCCATCCGAGCAAGGCCTGCCGGCGGGTCAAGGAAGTCCTGCCGTCCTGGACCCTCCAGGCGAGGTGGCCAACGAAGGTCAGGTCACGCGGCTCGCTCCGACGGTCGCCCACCTGCTCCGGGTGAACCTCGGTGACGTGGAGGGGAAGCTGGTCGTGGACGCGCTCGTCTGAGCGCACTGCGCTCAGTGCATCACGGTCCCCCCGTCGACGTTCCACGCTTGACCGGTGATGTGGTCGCTCTCCGCAGACGCGAAAAACAGCGCCAGGCGGGCGATGTCGTCAGGACGCGCGACGCGACCGGTGGGCGGCAGCGACAGCACTGGCGCCGCGGGGTCGAGCTCGGCAAGCGCACGCTCGCGCCGTGACGTCGATTCGCGCCGGCTCGTGTCGACGCTGCCGGGGCAGATGGCGTTGACCGTGATGCCGTGCGCGGCTACCTCCTGGGCCAGGGCCTGGGTGAGGCCGATCACGCCGAACTTCGACGCCGTGTAGGCGCCACGCCGGGCGGTGCCGCGCTTGCCCGCCACCGAGGCCAGGTTGATGATCCGCCCGCTCCGGCGCGAGAGCATGTGCGGAATCACGGCGCGGGCCATCAGAAATGTCCCCTTGAGATTGACGTCGATGACCAGGTCCCAGGCCTCCTCGGGCACCTCCCAGAGCAGACGACGATCGGCGCCGTGGGGGGCGGCGGCGTTGTTGACGAGCACGTCGATGCGGCCAAACCGCGCGAGCGCGTCGGCGACGAAACGCGCGGCATCAGCCGCGCGGCTCACGTCGCCGACCAGCGTGAGGACGCGGCGCCCGAGGCCCTCGATCTCCCCGGCCAGACTCTCCAGGCCCTTCCAGCCCAGACGGATCTCGGCGAGCCCCTCCTCGTTCTCGTTCCGCGTGCCGCCGGGCGCCACGTCCGTCGCCACGACGTCGGCACCCGCGCGGGCGAACGCCACGGAAATCGCCCGGCCCATCCCTTGGGCCCGGGCGCACCCGGTCACCAGAACCGTCTTGCCGTCGAAGTCGCCCACGGGGACCTCCTTGCTCGAGGTGACGAGCCCACTGCGCCCGGACAGGATATATTCGGCGGCGAGGAGACTCCACATGGATCTGGGACTGACAGGCCGGGTCGCGATCGTCACGGGAGGGAGCAGGGGCATCGGCCGGGCGATTGCCAGGATGTTGGCGTCGGAGGGCGTCGACGTGGCGATCTGTGCCCGTCAGCGCCAGGCCCTCGATGAGGCGGCCAAGGCCCTGTCGCACGAGACCGGTCGCCGCGTCATTCCGATCGTCGCCGACACGATGAGCTCGGAGTCCGTGGCCCAGCTGGTGGACGCCACGCTGAGGGCGTTCGGCCGCGTCGACGTGCTCGTGAACAGCGCCTCGACCCCGGGCGGCATGGTCCGCGGGCCGCTCGCGGAGGCCGACGACAAGACGCTGCTCGAGGACATCGACACCAAGGTGGTGGGCTACCTCAGGTGCGCGAAGGCGGTGGCGCCCCACATGCAGCAGCGCCGCTGGGGGCGCATCGTCAACATCGGTGGGCTCTCCGGGCGCCGCGCCGGCAACATCAGCGGCCTGCGCAATGCCGCCGTCGTGCACCTGACCAAGACCCTCGCCGACGAGCTCGGCGCCCACGGGATCACCGTGAATCTGGTGCATCCCGGCCCCACGCGGACGGAGCGCACGGACGCGGAGACCGAGCGCCGGGCCGCGACCAACGCCATTCGTCGCATCGTCGACGCGTCGGAGATTGCTCAGGTCGTGACGTTCCTGGCCTCGACGAAGGCGGCGAACGTCACCGGCGTGGCCATCGACGCGAGCGGGGGGTCCATTCCAGTGATGTTTCAATAGCCGTGGGCCCGCTCACCGGCATCCGCGTCATCGAGCTGGCCGACGAGCAGGCGGAGTACGGCGGGCTGACGCTCGCCGGTCTGGGCGCCGACGTCGTCAAGGTGGAGCCGCCCGGCGGCAGCCCGACGCGCCGCATCGGGCCCTTCTACCAGGACCAGGAGGATCCCGAGCGCTCCCTGTTCTTCTGGCAGTACAACCGTGGCAAACGCTCGGTCGTGCTCGACCTGCGCCAGCCCGACGACCGTGATCGGTTCAGCGCGCTGGTCGCCACCGCCGACGTGTTGCTGGAATCAACGCCTCGGGGCGAGCTCGACGGCTACGGGCTCGGCGCGAGCGCGCTGATGCAGCGGCATCCCACCCTGATCGTCGCGAGGGTGACCCCGTTCGGGGACCAGGGCCCGTGGGCCGACTTCAAGGGCTCGGACCTGGTGCACCTGGCGCTCGGGGGCGTGATGATGAACTGCGGCTACGATCCCGCTCCCGACGGCACGTACGATCTGCCGCCGATCGCCCCTCAGATGTGGCACGCTTTCCATATCGCCGGCGAGCAGCTCGCCCTGTCCATCGTCGCCGCGCTGCTCTTTCGCTGGCGGACGGGGAAGGGACAGCAGCTCTCGTGCGCGATCCACGAGGCGGTGGCGAAATCCACCGAGGTCGATCTCATGTCGTGGGTGATGCGACGGGTGCT
>JBOHPM010000495.1:0-2901 GCA_050731715.1 Candidatus Rokuibacteriota bacterium | reverse complement strand
GGTAGACAACCGTGAGGAAGAGATCGGCCGAGTTCGTGGGCAGCGGCTGCGCGCTAAAGTCGAAGCTCACTTCCTGCAGGGTGTCGGTCAGGACGATGGACTGCGGCTCCGAGACCGCCGTGAACGAGGTGTCGGAGAGCGGGGCCAGCGGCTCTTCGAAGAGATTGCTCGGCGACGTCCGATACCGCACGACGGCGACGATCGTGCCGGCCCCGGCCGTCTCCGCGGGGGTCGTGTTACGGACTTTGAAGCGCAAGGCCCTGAAGGCTCCCTGGTTATCCGCCGTGAAGGGGGACCGGGCATAGACGAAGCGGTCCGGCGGAGCGATCTCGATCCGGCCCCGGAAGAAGTAGTCGAGCACGCCGCGGGCGTAGCCCACCGCGCGGGGTAGCATCTCGAGCGCGGTGGCCGCCCAGACATTCTCGTCCACGCAGGCGGTGGCGCGTGGCTCGAGGGCCCCATCCTGGCGCGCCCCTTCGTCGAGCACGCACTCGGCCAGGGCCGGGTCTACGGCAAGGCCGCCGTCGGCCGCGCGGCCGGTCGTCGGGCTCGCGCGCTTCCTGAGGTAGGCGCGGGCGTGGCCGGTGAGGGGCGCCGGATGCGTCGAGGGCTCCAGGAGGTCGAGCGAGGGGAATGGGTAGGCGCTTCCCGGCCGGCTCCGGCCCGCGGTGTCCTCGCTGAAGAAATTGGCGTTGGCGAACTCCGCGATGCCGATAGCCGAGCCGAGCGTGACCGCCGGGTCCGCGCCCGTGTAGGTGTCGGTGTCGATCAGGCGGGCAATCGGTACGCTGGCGAGGGGGTCGCCCGTGGGCTGCCGGAGCAGCGCGGCGTCGAAGCCGATCGGCTGATCAAGATAGGTGTTGATGAACGTGCTCTCGGCCGATGATCCCCGCCGACCGTGCTGAGCCTCCACCCAGTATTCGTAGCTGCCGTACAGCACGCCCAGGGGGTGGATGTCGTTGCGGGTGTGCTCCGGCACCGAGGCGTCCACCACGAGGTGCATCACCTGGCCCAGGGCGCGGAAGGTGTCGGCGAAGACGTGCTCCCGCTGGCGATGGGTTTCCCCATCGGCTACTTTCGCGGTCAGTCCGGCGTAGTAGCGATCGCGCGCGTTCTGCCAGGCCCACTCCTGCTGCGCCTGCTGCATCCATCGGATGGAGGACTCGACCGCGACGGGAGTCTGCAGACCCGCGGTGTCCCACGGGCGGAGCGGATCGTGAAAGTGCCGCAGGAAGCGAAGGCCACCGTCTTCACGGCGACCACCGGCCCGAAGCCATTCGATGACCTCCTGGCCGCGGAGGGGCTCCTGGAAGCCCCGCAGAAAGCCGAGGCGTCGGCCCAAGAGATCGTGGAATTCGGAGTATCGAGCGGCCTCCTGGTTGACCAGCTCGTGGGTCGGCTCGTTCAAGGCGACGGCGGGAGCTCCGTCCAGCCCGGCGAGCGCGAGCGCGAGCAGCAGCACATATGGGAGCGTGCGGTTCATGGCTTCCCCTCCGGGGTCGGCTCGATCGGGCCGAGCCCCAGCATGGCTCTCTCGATGTTGATCGAACGCAGGTAGCCGGGCATCTTGTCGTCGGGCACGCCGCCCGGGCGCGCCCGGCTCTTCTTGTCGAGCTCAGCACGGCTCCGAAGGCGACGCAGGCGAATCTCGGTCGGGTCGACGAACGGTTGGCCGCCCGGCGGGGTCACGCGCTCGCTCTGTTCCACGTAGCCGGGCGCGAAGAGGGCGATGTCCGCGGGTAGGATGCGAAAGCCGAAGAAGGGCGGCGACAGCCGTGGTGTGGTGAAGCGGCCGTCCGCGTCGGTCACCGTCTCCCGCGCGTCGAAGAACCGCCGCTGCCCCTGAACCGGATTCGGGACGTGTTCCCACCACACGACCAGCACGGCCACGCCCGGGATCGCCTCGCCTGTCTCCGCGTCTACGATCCGTCCGTGAAACGGTCCCCACTTCTCGGCCGCGTCGGCCCGGTCGAGGGCGACGCTCAGGAGGGTCAGAGCCATGAGCCCACCGAGAGCGAGCCGGAGGAGCACGCCCGCGCGGGTCACAGGACCGACAATCGCCAGGCGCCGTCACGATCGCGGCGAAGGCCTATCTGGCCCTCCGCCCTCTCGCCCCGGTGCTCGCAGAGGACACGGTAGATGACCTCGTCGGCGGCGATGGGCACCGGGCTCGGATCGAGGCGGCAGTGGGCCATCTCGCTGGCCATGCGCTGAAGCTCCTCGCGCCCGTGGGTTGCGGGGAACATCGGCTGCCGTTGAGAGTGCACGTACCTCTTCGCGTCGTTCAGATCGCCGGCGCTGACCGCCTGCCAGAATCCCTTCCAGACGGCCTGCGCCTGCTCGAACGGGGGACCGACGTCCGGCACCGTTCGGGCTTGGCCGGCGGCCGACCCTGCCCAGGCGACGATGCCCAGGCCGCTCATCAGGAGGCCGAGGGCCCTCATCGCGTGCCTAGAACCGCCGGATCCGCCAGAGACCGTCGTGATCGAGCTGGAACCATACGGCGAACGACAGCGTCTGGCCGTCCCGGTCCCGCAGCATCTCGCCCTGGGCGCCCCCGGACCCGATCTCGACCAGCTGGACCGTGGTCAGGTGGGAGTCGATATTCGCCAGCGTGGCCTGGCTGAATCGGTTGAACTGGTCGGCGTACGCCGCCCGCGTCTCGCTATGGATGAAGGTGGTGGCACGCGTCAGGTCGCGGGCCCGCAGCGCGTCCTTCAGGCCTTGCCAGATGGCCTGCAGGCGGGTGTCGAGAGCGGCCGGGTCCGCCACCGGGACGACCGTCGCCGCGGTGTGAGCTCGCCCCAGGTCGTCGGTGACGCGCACCGTGGCCGTATAGATCCCGGGCTGGGGGTACGTGAACGTCTGGCCTTCGAGGCTCGGCCCCGTGAAGTCGACGGA
>JBOHPM010000494.1:0-2904 GCA_050731715.1 Candidatus Rokuibacteriota bacterium | reverse complement strand
TCAGGCCGCGGACCGCCAGCGGAGCAGCCTCCGCTCGGCCGCGAGCAACAGGGCGTTGATCAGCGATCCCAGGAGCCCCAGCAGCAGGGCTCCCATGACGATCTGGGGCGGATTGAAGAAGGTGCGCCCCTCCATGATGAGGTGGCCGAGCCCGGCGTCGGCGCCCATGAACTCGGCGCCCACGATGACGAAGAGCGCCAGGCCGATGCCCAGCCGCAGGGCCACGATGATCCCCGGCAGGGCCGCCGGCAGCACGACTTTGACGATGAGGTCGGCCCGTGACGCGCCCAGGCTGGCCGCCGCCCGCAGCAGCATGACGTCGGCGCGCAGCACGCTGGCCGCGATCGCCACGAACATCGGGAAGAACGTCGTGTACCCGATGAAGGCCACCTTCGAGGCTTCCTCGAGCCCGAACCATACGAGGAACATGGGGAGGAACGCCAGCGGCGGGATGGGGCGCACGAACTCGATGACGGGCTCGACCATGAGCCGGACGGGCGCGCACATCGCCACCAGGAGGCCGAGCGCGAGGGCGGCCAGGGCCGCCAGTCCGAAGCCCTGGGCTACGCGGCCGAGCGAGGTGAGCACGTGGCGGTGAAGCTGGCCGTCGCGGGCGGTCTCGGCGGCCACCGTGAGGACCTCGGCCGGCGTCGGGAGCAGCACCGGATTCATCAGGCCCAGCCGCGCATTGGCCTGCGTGAGCCCCGCCCAAAGCCCGAGCAGCCCCAGCAGGGCGGCGGCCCGGATGATCGCGGTGTTCACGAGTGCACCTTGGCCACTTCTTCTTTGACGACCCGGGTGATCTCGCTCTCGTACTGCGTGAACTCGGCGGCGAAGCGGTCACGCTGCTCGGGCAGCTTGATGGGGAACACCTGCTTGATGCGGCCCGGGGCTGACGTGATGACCACGACCCGGTCGGCCAGATACACGGCTTCGCGGATCGAGTGGGTCACGAACAGGATGGTCTTGTGCTCCACCCGCTGGATGCGCGACAGCTCGTCCTGCAAGACCTCGCGCGTCTGGGCGTCGAGCGCGCCGAAGGGCTCGTCCATCAGGATGATGGCCGGGTTGTTGGCCAGCGCGCGGGCGATGGCGACCCGTTGCTTCATGCCGCCCGAGAGCTGGACGGGGAATTTTTCGGCGTGGGCCCCCAACCCCACCAGATCGAGGTAGCGGGCCACGGTACGGCGCCGCTCGGCGGCCGACCGGCCCTGCAGCACGAGCCCGAACTCGACGTTGCCGGCCACCGTCAGCCAGGGGAAGAGGACGTACTCCTGGAAGACGACTCCCCGATCGGCCCCGGGCGCCGTGACGGGTTCGCCGTCTACCAGGACGCTCCCCGCGCTCGGGGCCAGGAACCCGGCCACGATGTTGAGCAGGGTGGATTTGCCGCACCCCGAGGGACCGAGGAGACAGACGAATTCGTGGTCGGCGATCTCGAGGTCCAGGTCCACGAGCGCCGCCGCGGCGCCGAACGACTTGCTGACGTGCTTGATCTGGATTTTTGCTCCGGTCATAGCTTGGAGGGAGGCACCAGGCGCGGCGCCCGCCAGACCTCATGTTTGGTTGGAGGGGGCACGAGACGCGGCGCCCGCCAAACCTCATGTTGGGTTGGAGGGGGCACGAGACGCGGCGCCCGCCAAACCTTATGTTGGGTTGGAGGGGGCACTCGGCGCGCCCCCTCCAAACCTCCCCGTTCGCGCGGGGTGCGACCCATGATGTGTCTCAACTTGGGTGCTGCCAGCGCAGCAGGCGGCGCTCGAGCAGACGCACGAGGCCGCTGCCGGCGTAGCCGAGCAGGCCGAGCAGGATGGCCGCCCCCAGCATTTGGGGCACCAGGAAGAAATTGCGCCCGTCGTTGATGAGGAAGCCCAGGCCGTGCTCGGCGCCAATGAACTCGGAGATGACGATGACGAAGAAGGCCAGGGCCACGCCCAATCTCAGCCCGGTCATGATCTCGGGGAGGGCCGCCGGGAGGATCACGCGAACGAAGAGCTGCAGACGGCGGGCCCCCAGGCTCTGCGCGGCCCGCAGCAGCAGGGGATCGATCTGCCGCACCGCGTGCACGGTGGTCAGGAACATCGGAAAGAACGTCGCGTAGGTGATGAAGCCGACCTTCGACGCCTCGCCGATGCCCACCCACACGATGAAGAGCGGCAGCATGGCGAGCGGTGGGATCGGGCGCAGCAGCTCCACGATGGGCTCGACGATGTTGCGCAGCGGACGAAGGTACCCGGCCGCCAGGCCCAGGACCAGGGCCAGCAGGGCGCCGGTGGTGAAGCCGAGGACGACTCGCTCGAGCGTGGCCACCACATGCGGCCACAGCTGGCCCTTGCCCGCGAGCTCGAGCACCGCGCCCACGACCAACCAGGGTCCGGGCAGGAAGATCGGATTGAACAACCGGAGCACCACGACGAGCCCGGAGACCAGGCTCCACAGCCCGAGGAAGCTCAGCACCGCCGTGATCCGCAGCCGCCACGCCCGGCCGGGCGCGAGCGACGATCCATGCAGCCCTGACTCCATCAGCTCGGGCAGGGTGCTGAGGAACGAGCTCACAGCCGCCGCCGTCGCTGCCGGCAGACCGGGCTCACATCATCGGATGGCTCAGCGGCGCTCGAGCGCGGAGAGAATGCGTGCTTCCAGGTGTAAGAAGCGCCGGTCGACTTTGGCGAAGTTCTCGTGGACCTCACCGCGGAAGCGCTCCATCCTCTCCCCGGACGCGGCCAGGCCCTCGGCGACCAGCTCGACCTTTCCCAGCAGCGACTCGCCGACGACGTCGAAGTGGCGGCGGGTGTCGATGGCTGTGGCCTCGACATGCTGGCGCATCCGGGCCTCCGCGGCATCGACGTGCTCACGCGTCCGGGCCTCGGCGGCGTCGACGTGCTCGCGCGTCCGGGCCTCAGC
>JBOHPM010000493.1:0-2905 GCA_050731715.1 Candidatus Rokuibacteriota bacterium | reverse complement strand
AACGGGGAGCTCGGCAAGAGGCCCGAGCTGGTGAACCAGGATCCCTACGGACGGGGCTTCATGCTCCTCATCAAGCCGACCGCGGCGGCCGAGTGGAACGAGCTGCTCACGGCCGAGCAGTACCAGGCGCATATCGCCCAGGCCGGACACTGATGCGCTACCTGCCCAACACCCCGCAGAACCAGCGGGCCATGCTCGACGCCATCGGCGTGCGCTCCATCGACGATCTGCTGACCAGGATCCCGCCCAAGGCCCGGCTCAGCCGGCCGCTGCATTTGCCGGCCGCCCTGGCCGAGACCGACCTCGTCCGGCACTTGCGGGAGCTGGCGGCGGCCAACGCCGATGCCGATGGCTACGTGTGCTTTCTGGGTGCCGGGGCCTACGACCACTACGTGCCCAGTCCGATCAACCACCTGATCTCACGCGGGGAGTTCTTCACCGCCTACACGCCCTACCAGCCCGAGGCCAGCCAGGGCACGCTCAGGACGATCTACGAATACCAGACCATGATCGCCGAGCTCACCGGCATGGACGTGGCCAACGCCTCGATCTATGACGGCGCGTCGTCTCTGGCCGAAGCCGCGCTGATGGCCCACGCGGTCAACGGCCGTACCGACATCGTGCTGACCGCGGGGGTGAATCCGCTCTACCGTCGCGTGGTCGCCACCTACTGTGCGGGCCCGGGGCTGCGCCTGCGCGACGTCCCGGCGACCGAGGGCGTCACCGACACCGACGCCGCGCGCCGCCTGGTGGGCGGCAAGACAGCCGCGCTCGTCATCCAGTCGCCCAACTTCTACGGCTGCCTGGAGGATGTGGCCGCCGCCGCCGAGCTGGCCCACGCGGCCGGCGCGGTACTGGTGGTCGTCAGCGATCCCGTCAACCTGGGCGTCCTGGAGGCGCCCGGTCGCCAGGGCGCTGACATCGTCGTCGGCGAGGGCCAGGGGTTGGGCGTGCCGCTGTCCTACGGCGGGCCCTACCTCGGCGTCTTTGCGGCCAAGCAGGAGTTCGTCCGCCGGGTGCCCGGCCGGCTCGTCGGGGCCACCGTGGACGTCGACGGCCGGCGGGGGTTCACGCTGACCCTGCAGACCCGCGAACAACATATTCGGCGCGCCAAGGCGACCTCGAACATCTGCACCAACGTGGCCCTCTGCGCCCTCATGGCCACCATCCACGTGGCCATTCTCGGTAAGCAGGGACTGAGGCGGGTGGGTGAGCTCAGCCTGGCCAAGGCCCACTATGCCGCCGAGCGGCTCAGCCAGGTGCCGGGCGTGAGCCGCCGCTTTCCCGGCCCATTCTTCAAAGAGTTCGCGCTGAAGCTGCCCAAGTCGCCGGAGCGGGTCGTGGCTCGACTGGCCAAGGATCGTATCCTGGCCGGCTTGCCCCTCAAGGCCTTCGACCGCAAGCTCGCCGACTGCCTGCTGGTGGCCGTGACCGAGAAGCGGACGCGCGAGGAGATCGACGCGCTGGCCGGCGCGCTGACCCGGGCGGTGGCCTGATGCCATACGACAACGCCTCCACCTACGACAAGCTGATCTTCGAGCTCTCCTCGCCTGGTCGCTCCGCGTATTCGCTGCCCGAGCCCGACGTGGACGTGGAGGCGGCCCGGGCGACAGTGCCGGGACGCTATCTGCGCCAGGAAGCGCCCGTGTTGCCCGAGGTCTCCGAGCTGGACGTGGTCCGGCACTACTCGCGGTTGAGTCAGCTCAACTACGGTCTCGACACGCACTTCTATCCGCTGGGCTCGTGCACGATGAAGTACAACCCCAAGCTCAACGAAGACATGGCCCGGTTGTCCGGCTTCGCCCGGCTTCATCCCCTGGTACCGGCGGCCCAGGCCCAGGGCGCGCTCCAGATCATGCACGAGCTGGCCGCGATGCTGGCGGAGATCGCCGGAATGGATGCCGTGTCGCTGCAGCCGGCGGCGGGGGCGCAGGGCGAGCTGGCCGGGGTGCTGATGATTCGGGCCTGGCATGAGTCGAACGGCGAGAAGCGTACGAAGGTGCTGGTGCCCGACTCGGCCCACGGCACCAATCCGGCCTCGACGGCCATCGCCGGCTACGAGGTGATCGAGGTCAAGTCCGACGCCAACGGCGAAGTCGACCTGGTGGATCTCGAGCGTCACCTCGGCAGTGACGTGGCGGCCTTCATGATCACCATGCCCAACACCCTGGGCAATTTCGAGCCGCGTATCGTCGAGATCATCGAGATGTGCCACGCCAGAGGGGTGCAGGTGTACATGGATGGCGCCAACTTCAACGCCATCCTGGGCATCACCCGTCCCGGCGACCTCGGCTTCGACCTCTGCCACTTCAACCTCCACAAGACGTTTACGACGCCGCACGGGGGCGGCGGACCCGGTGCGGGGCCGGTCGGGGTCAAGGCCCACCTGGAGCCGTTCCTGCCGGTTCCGGTGGTAGCCAAGGAGGGTGAACGGTACGCCCTCGACTGGAAGCGGCCCAAGTCGATCGGCAAGCTGCACGGGCTCTGGGGCAACTTCGGCATGCACGTGCGTGCCTACACGTACATCCGGACGATGGGAGCCGACGGGCTGCGCGCGGTCTCGGAGAACGCCGTCCTCAACGCCAACTACGTCATGAAGCGGCTGGAGGGCCACTATGACGTGGCGGCGCCGGGTCCCTGCATGCACGAGTGCGTGCTGTCGGCCCGCCGCCAGAAGCGGCTCGGCGTCAGCGCCATGGACGTGGCCAAGCGGCTGCTCGACCTTGGCTTCTACGCCCCCTCTACGTACTTTCCCCTCATCGTCGAGGAGGCGCTGATGATCGAGCCCACGGAGACGGAGTCCAAGGAGACGCTGGACGCGTTCTGCGACGCGATGATCCAGATCGCGCGCGAGGCGGAGAGCAACCCCACGGTCATCCACGAGGCTCCCGCGACCACGCCCGTG
>JBOHPM010000492.1:0-2913 GCA_050731715.1 Candidatus Rokuibacteriota bacterium | reverse complement strand
CCCCGCCCCTCGGTTTCACGCCAGCGGCCCCGAATGGCCCCCCATCCCCCCAACGCTCCGGACGCCCCGGCTTAGCCGGGGCGCCCGTCGGCTTCGCGCGAGCGCCCCGAATGGACCCCAAGCTCGGAGCGGCTTGGCCAAGCCGGGCGCTCCTTGACCGCCGTCGGCCGCGCGTATAATCGAGCGCGGTGAATACGCTGGTGAGCGTCGTCAATTTCCTGTTGTCGACGGCGATGTGGTTCATCGCGGGGCGCCTGGTACTCAGCCTGTTCATCCGCAACGAGCAGAATCCTATCTGGCAAATGTTCTTGATCATCACCGAGCCGCCTTACCGGGTGAGCCGGCTGATCAGCGCCGGGCGAATCTCCGAGCGGTGGATCTGGCTGGTCTCGCTGGTCTGGCTGCTGGCGGCCCGGATCCTGATCACCAGGTTCTACACGCCGTCCTTCGCCCCCTGAGCGCCGTGGCCGGCAGGCCCGGGTTTCGTTCTCGCTTCGTCCCGTCCGGCCGCCTGGGGCGGTCGCTCGTCATCGCGCTCGGGAACAACGCCGCCATGGCCTGGATCGTTTTGATCGGGCTGTCCACGTTCTTCGAGCGGGTCTGGCGCGGGCTCGGCGGCCGCTTCACCGGCCAGAGCCTGGAGGGCCACTGGGAGCAGCTGGAGGCGGCCCGGCGCCTGCAGGGGCTGGCCTGGGTGGTGACGGCGGTGCTGTTCCTCATCTGGATGCGCCGCGCATACGCCAACGCGGTCGCGACGTGGTACGTCCGCATCCGGCTCTCTCCGCGGTGGGTCGTCGGCACCTTCTTGGTGCCCGGCGTGAATGTGCTGTGGCCGTTCCTCGTCATCCGGGAGATCTGGGGCGCCAGCGGCCCGGAGGCGGACTCCGTGATCCAGCCGCGGTCGACGCCGGCCTGGCTCGCCTGGTGGTGGGGGCTGTTCGTCCTGGCCACGGTCCTGGATCCGGGCCCGTGGCGGCTCGTCGAGGACACGTCCTCGCGCTTCAGCCTGGGCCTGCCTAGCCTGCTCCTGGTCGTCGCCCAACTCCTCGAGATCGCCGCCGCCGTCCTGGGGATCGTCGTCGTCCGCCGAATCAGCCAGCGCCAGGAAGCGAGCTGGGCCTCGGCTGAGGCGGCGTAGTGGCGCGGCGTGCCGGCAAGCTCACGCTCTTTTTTCATCGCGTGCGCGACTTCGTCACCCGGCCGCCGGTCATCTGTGACCCCGGCGTCTCGGCGGTCGAGGTGGCGCGGCTCCTGTCCCGCGAGGGCATCGGCTCGGTGCTCGTCACCGGGAAGGACGGAGCGCCGGCCGGCATCGTGACCGACCGCGACCTGCGCCGCAAGGTGGTGGCCGGCAACCGGGACGCCACCGCCACCCGCGCCGCCGACATCATGTCGGCGCCGCTCATCACCATTCCGGCGACTGCGTTCGCCTTCGAGGCGATTCTAGAAATGACCCGCCGCGAGATCCATCACCTGGCGGTGTCCGAGGAGGGGCGCGTGGTCGGGGTGGTGTCGAGCCACGACTTCCTGTGGCTGCAGGCCGCGCACCCGGTGACGCTCGCGCGGGAGATCGGTCAGGCCGCGTCGCTCGAGGCGCTGGCCAAGCCCGCCGAGCGCGTCACCGGCCTCGTGCGCCGCCTGGTGGAGGAAGGCGGCACCGCCTACGACGTCGCACAGATTGTCGCCGAGCTCAACGACCGCATCGTGACCCGCGTGCTGGGCCTGGTGACGGCCGGTCTCGGAGCGGCGGGTGAGGCCGCTCCCCCCGTCCCGTATTGCTGGCTGGCCTTCGGCAGCGAGGCCCGGCGTGAGCAGACGCTGCGGACCGATCAGGACAACGGCCTGGTCTATGCAAACGCGCCCGCCGAGCTGGCCCCGCGCGCCGCCGCCTACTACGCGCGGCTGGCCGCTGACGCGATCCGGGCGCTGGTCAGCCTGGGCTTTCCCGTCTGCGAGGGCGATTTCATGGCGTCCAATCCGCACTGGTGTCAGCCGGCGTCGACCTGGGCCGGATACTTCCGGCGCTGGATGGGCGAGCCCACGCCCGAGCAGGTGCTGGCCGCCTGCATCTTCTTCGATGTCCGGCCGATCGCCGGCGCCCCGGAGCTGGGCGCGGCCCTGCGCACCCTCCTCCAGGAAGAGGCGCCCTCGCAGCGGGTCTTCCTGCGCCTGCTTGCGCGCGACGTCGCCGACCACCGCGTACCCCTCACGCTGTTCGGCAATGTGGCCGTGCCCCGCCGGGGTCCCCGGCGAGGCCGGGTCGACATCAAGATGGCCGGCAGTCTGCAGCTGGTGGGCGCGGCCCGCCTGCACGCACTGGCCCTCGGGCTCGGCGCGACCAATACCATCGATCGATTCCGGGCGGCCGCCGCGCGCGGTGTCTATCACGACGATGAAGTCCGCGAGGTCACCGATGCCTATCAGCACTTGACGCGGCTGCGGATCGTCCACCAGCTCGAGCAGGCCGCGGACAGCACGCCCATGGACAACGACGTCGACCCCAAGCGGCTCACGCGCGCCGACCGCTTGCTTCTCCGCGACGCCCTCAAGACCGTGACCCACGTGCAGGCCAGCATCCGTGAGCGGTTCGCCACCGCTCTGGTGGGCGGCTGATGGCGTTCGCCTGGCTCTCTGCCTGGCTGAGCCGCCCCCCGCTGCCGACCGTCCGCTCGCTGCGGGAGGAGGGTTTCATCGCCATCGACCTCGAGACAACCGGGCTCGATCCCCGCCATGACGCCATCGTCTCCTTCGCCGCCATCCCCTTCGTCGGCGGCGAGCCCCGGCCAGGCCACGTGACGCTCGTCGATCCCGGCCGCCCGATCCCCGGGGCCTCCACGGCCATCCACGGCGTCACCGACGCCATGGTGGCGGGCGCCGTCTCCACGGAGCGCCTCATCACTCAACTCGACACGC
>JBOHPM010000491.1:0-2918 GCA_050731715.1 Candidatus Rokuibacteriota bacterium | reverse complement strand
TCGGCGGTCCTCGTGAGTCAAGCGGCCGCCCCTCCCGTAGGGGTCAGGATCCCGTCCCGAGGTGCAGGCGCTCCAGGACGAGTCCAGGATATGATCCTGCCAAATCGTCCGGGTAACGGAGAGTCGACGATGGGCAGAATCGTGTTCGCCGGAGCGATGTCGCACGTGCTGGACCCCGAGTACTACCAGGCGGCCTGCGGCGACGTGGGCCGGCAGACGGTGACGGCGGCGATGGAGGCCATCGCGCGCATGGGCGAACGCTTCGTCGCGCGGAAGGCCGACGCGCTCATCGTCGTCGCGGACGACCACCTGAACGCGTTCTCGTTCAACTGCGTGCCGGCTTTCTGCATCCGCATCGGCACGACGGTCCAGCGCATGGTGCAGGACCACGCCGAAGCCTTCGACAAGGTGCTCGAGCACATGCCGCTCCAGTACCCGCTGCACGAGGCGCTCGGCACGAGCATCCTCGAGCGTGGCGTGGAGGACGGGTTCGACCTGGCGCTGTCGTGGGAGGCCCCCATCGACCACGCCTTTCTGAGCCCGGTCAACACGATGCTGGGCAAGCACCCCATTCCGCCGCTCGTCCCGATCTTCGTGAACGCGTTCGTCGCGCCGCAGCCGACGGCGCGGCGCTGCTTCCAGCTCGGCCAGCACATCGCGCGGGTGGTGGCGAAGAGCCCGTGGAACGTGGGCATCATCGCGACCGGGGGCCTGTCGCACTTTCCCGAGCTGCTGCTGAGCCGCGTCGGCGAGACCGATACGGTCTTCGACCGGAGGCTGATCCACTGGATGGAGCACGGGGAGCACGAGCCGCTGCTGGAGCTGACGCCGGCCGAGCTGCACAAGACGGGGAGCCACGAGTTCCTGAACTGGATGGTGCTCCTGGGCGCCGTCACGCCCGCCGGCGCCGAGGTCCGCTATTTCGGCGAGCTGCCGCGCATCAACCTGGCCGCCGTGGAGTGGAGCCTGCGATGAGCCGGTACGCGATCAACAGCCTGCTGTACCGCCTGAAGAAGGATCCCGAGCTGCGCACGCGCTTTATTCAGGATCCCGGCGCCGCGATCGCCGACGCGGACCTGACCGAGGTCGAGCGAGCGGCCTTCATCGCCGGCGACATGCGGAAGATCAACGAGCTCGGCGGCTACCTCCACCTGGTGATGTCCATCCCGAAGATCGGCACCCACGGCGGGCACTGATCGGGGAGACCGGCGTCAGGCCGGGCGCCCCGCCGGTCAGCGGGCGGCCGCCAGCACCGGCGGCCAGCAGGTGATCACCTCGTCGGCGGTGACCACCTGGCCGAAGAACTGGTCGATGTTGCGCAAAGTGGCGTCGTGCTCGGCCTCGGAGTAGGCCGCCGTGCAGTCGGCGGTGAACACCACATAGTAGTCGCGGAGGAAGGCCTGCCGCGCCGTGGTCTCCACGCACACGTTCGTCGCGACGCCGGTCATGATGACCGTACGGATGCCGCGAGACCGGAGCACGAGGTCCAGGTCGGTGCTCTCGAAAGCGCCGTAGCGGTGCTTGGTGACGATCGCCTCGTCGGGCCGCGGCGCGATCTGGTAGAACTCGCCTCCCCACCCGCCGGGCTCGCAGACCGGCTCGCGGATGTCGAGGCCTCGCCGGCGGCGCGTGGCCTGCTCCAGCCAGACCTCGGACAGATACCAGTTGGCGTTCGTGTTGTAGACGTTGCGGATCCAGACGCACGGGACGTACGCCGCCCGTGCCGCCTCGAGGAAACGGGTCAGGCAGGGGACCATGGTCTGGACCAGGGACAACGGCCGCCCCTCACGGTGCATGGCGCCGCCCTCCGCGCAGAAGTCGTTCTGCACATCGACGATCAGAACGGCTGCGTGCTCGGGGCGGACCTTCTCGGCCAGCGTGCGCAGCATGGCGGTCCTCCTGGTTACGGCTTCGCCGGCGGGTAGTCGCGTGAGTAGACGGGCTGCTTCAGGAACTCCTCGGCCTTGTAGGTCCAGAACTGCGAGACCATCGGGTAGGTGTGGATCGGCACGTTCACGAGCTTGCCGCCGACCCGCTCCACCTTGAGGATGTAGATGTTCTCCGTCGGGTTGTTGAAATCGTCGAGCTTGATCGGGCCCCGCGGGTCCTCGACCATCTCCATCGCGCGCCTGAGCGCGGCGATGAACTTGTCGCGATCCTCGACGCGGCCGCCGACCAGCTCCGCCGCCTTGGCGATCCAGAGCCCGGTGCTGTACATGACCGCGCTGAAGTAGGATGGCCGCTTGCCGAAGCTGGCCTCGGCGAGCTGCAGGAACTTCTTGTTCGCCGGGTTGTCGAGCATGGGGCTCCAGTGCAGCGCGCTGACCGCGCCCAGCGCCTCGTCCCCCATCGCCCGCAGCGCGTGCTCGTCCATCTGCACGCCGGAGGCCAGGACGGGGAGGCGGGCCTGGAGCCCCGCATCGGCGTACTGCTTCATGAAGCGGATCGACTGCGCGGCCACGAACACCGAGACGACGGCGTCCACGTCCCGGCGGAGCTGGGCGAGATAGGGAGCGAAGTCCATCGCGTTCAGCGGCACCCAGGTCTTCTGCACGACGGTGCCGCCGTTGTCCTCGAAGACACGGTGAAAGCCGCCGATCTGCTCGTGCCCGAACGGGTTGTCCATGGCGATCGTCGCCACGCGCTTGTACTTGAGCACCTTGGCGGCGTAGTCGCCCAGCGGGTGCATGTTCTGGCTGCCCGCGAAGTTCGACCGCATGATGTACTTCGGCGGCTTGCGCTTGGTCAGGTCGTCGGGCGTCGTGAGGTAGAGCGCGGGAAGCTTCTCGGCCTCGATGGGTGCGACCAGGCTGTAGCCGATGTTCGAGAGCAGCACGCCGTTGAGGACGTGGATGCGGTCCTGCGTGGCCAGCTTGCGGAATTTCGCGAGCGCCCTCGCCGGGTTGCCCTCGTCGTCC
>JBOHPM010000490.1:0-2922 GCA_050731715.1 Candidatus Rokuibacteriota bacterium | reverse complement strand
AGGTCTTCAAGCCGGCCATTGTGGAATCGGCGGCCTCGGTGATCCTGCTGCACAACCACCCCAGCGGCGATCCCACGCCCAGCCGCGAGGACGTGCGCCTCACCCGTCAGCTGGTGGAGTGCGCGCAGCTCCTCGATCTCCGCGTGCACGACCATGTGATCGTGGGGCGGGGCCGATTCGTGAGCCTGGCCGAGCGCGGCCTCATCTGAGGGGGTCAGCCCTTGGCCAGCTTCTCGATGTCCTTGCGGGGCAGCGTCTGCAACCGCGAGAGCAGCGACTTGACCTTCCGCTCGGAAGCGTGGTCGGCGAGGATGAGCTTCTTGGAGCGCGTACCGTTCACGATGTAGGCGACCCAGTCATCGAGACTCGGCGTGCCGCGCCAGGCGACCGTCACCCCGCTCAGTCGCATACGCCGCCGACCTTCGACCTTCGCGAGAGGCTTGCGGTTGCTCTCCATCTGTTCCTCTTCTGCCGCCTGCGCTCGGTCCGGGCGCGTCGGACAAGGATTGGTTACAACGCCCGCTCAAGGTACGAGCGGCCCTCGCGCAGTGTCAAGGTCTTGTTTGCCCGCGTGAAATGGGGGGCGCCGCGCGCTGGCCCCACTCGCTGTCGCGCGAGGACGGCAAAAAGTTCAGGCCCCGACGACGGTGGACGAACAGTCCGTCGTTTTTTCACGCCTTGCTCGCGAGAGCGCGTGGCGACGTACGATTTCAACGCCTGTGGATAGCGGTGGACATGTGGACAAGCCGTGGGTAACGGTCGGCGATCAACGGCGGTGCTCGAGCAGCGACTCGAGGATGGCGCGGGCCAGGGCGGGGCCATGGGTGACGAATCCCGTGAAGTACCCGACGGCGGTGGCGCCGGCGTCGAGGAGCTGGCGCGCCTTGTCGGGCGTGTCGACGCCGCCCGTGGCCACGAGATCCAGCGCGTCGCCGAAGCGCGCCCGCGTGCGACGGATGTTGGCCAGCGTGGCCGGGAAGATCTCCGGCCCCGAGAGGCCGCCCGCCCCCTGGGACAGGCGCGGCTCCTCCACGCGGCGGGCATTGCCGTAGTTGATCACCGGCACGCCGGCCTTGAGGACCGCGGGGATGATCTCCTGCTCGTTCACGTCGGCGAAGTCGGGCGACAGCTTCACGATGAGCGGCACCCGGATGGCCGCGCGCACCTGTTCCAGCAGGCGGGCGAGGTCGCCAGGCCGCGTGCTCCACGTGTAGACGAGCGCGGTGTTCGGCGAGGACACGTTGAGCTCCAGCAAGTCGGCGAAGGGCGCCAGGTCCCGGGCCAGCGCCAGGTAATCCTCGGCCGTCTCCCCGGCGATGCTGACGATCAAGGGCACCCGGTGGGACAGCTCGCCGAGGGTGACGCGGAACGCGTCGAGACCGGGGTTGTGGAACCCGTTGCAGTTGACGAACCCGGCGCCGGCGGCCGTGCGCACCCGCACCAGATTCGGCGGCGGATGACCCGGCCGCGGCCGCCGGGTGATGCTCTTGGTGGTGACGGCGCCGAAGCCGAGCCCCATCGCGCGCGCCAGGATGCGCGGATCGTAGTACATGGCGGCGAGGATCAGGGGGTTGGGCAGCCGCACGCCGCCAAGGGTCACGGCCAGGCGGGGATCCTCGAGCCGGAAGGCGCCAAGCCGATCGAAGGGCAGCCAGCGCAGGCCGGCCTGGCCCGCGGCGATGGCGGCACGCTCCGGCAAGCGGCCCAGCACGCCACCGTAGAGGGCGCGGTAGAGGAGCGTCAGCGCGGACGTCATCGCGCGCTCGCACCTTAGCACAACGCAGCGCTTGACGATCGACGGACCGGGCATTTACGTTAGGAATGCTTGAGGCCCAGCATTCTCCTCGCCGCGTTCCTCCTCGCCGCGGCCTGCGCGTCCCCGCGGACCGGTGGCCTGCCCACCGGGGACGCTGCGCGTGTCGTGGACACGGGCTTCGCCTTTGCCCGGGACACCTTCGCGTTCCCCAACGAGATCCGCTCGCGCCATCCCGACGTCGAGGACCTCTACGCCAACTACTGCTTCGTGCTGGCCCGGGGCCTGCGGCAGTTCGCGCTCTTTGCCCGCTTCGACCCGACGGCGCCGACGCTCACTGCCGAGGACTACACGGAGCGTGTGCGCGCGGTCGCCACGCGCCCGCCCTGGCAGTCGCCGCTGCCCCCCGAAGAGCGCGTGGTGATCCCCGGCTACGCCAGCCTGCGTGAGTTCTCCCGGGGCCAGGAGGAGGCGGTGAAGGCCGGGCTGGGCGGGCGCTTCTGGACGCTCGTGCACTGGACCAACTGGCGCGTCACCTTTCCCGTGCCCCGCGCCCAGCAGGAGCGCGTGGCCGAGGAGGTCACGGAGGAGCTCGACCACGGCCGGCTCGTCCAGCTCCTGATCACCAACCTGCCGAGCTGGGAGCTCAACCACACCGTCGTGGCGTATGCCTATCGCCGAGCGGGGTCCACCGTCGACCTCACCGTCTGGGACCCCAACAACCCGACCGGGCCCGGCGTGATCACGTTCGACACCGTGAAGCGTCAGTTCTGGGCGACCGACGTGTACGACACCGAGCCCGGCCCCATCCGGGTGTTCCGCATGTACTACTCGTGGCTGTTGTGAAAGCCGAGCCTATCGCGGTCGTGGCCGCCGGGGTGGTGACACCCGTCGGGACCGATCTCGAGGCCTTCTGGTCGGGCCTCGTCACCGGCAGCGACGGGATCTCGACGATCGAGCGCTTCCCGGTCGCCGATCTGCGCGTGGGGCGGGGTGGAGAGATCAAGAAGCTGCCTCTGCCCGGGGGCGGCGCCGAGGGTGGTTGTCGGGCGTCGCTGCTGCTGGACGCGGCGGCCCGTGACTTGCTGGCGCGGGTCAGCCTGCGCGCCTCGCCCGAGCGCACGGCGGTGGTGCTGGGCACCGCCCTGGGGGGCGTGGATGAGCTCGAC
>JBOHPM010000489.1:0-2926 GCA_050731715.1 Candidatus Rokuibacteriota bacterium | reverse complement strand
GCGCCGGATGGCGTACCATTACTCCGTGACCTTCGATCTCGCCCAGTTCTTGGACCGCCGCCAGCGCTTCGGCGAAGCGATCGGGGACGCCCTGGCCGTCCTGCCGGGAGCCCAGGAGACCGCGCGGAACAGCGACGTGATTTACGAGTTCCGCCAGGGCTCGGATTTCTTCTTCCTCACCGGCTTCGACGAGCCGGACGCGGTGGCCGTCCTCAATCCCGCGCACAGCAAGGAGCGCTTCGTCCTCTTCGTCCGCCCCCGAGACCGCGAGCTGGAGATCTGGAACGGCCGGCGCGCCGGCGTGGAGGGCGCCATCGCCACCTACGGCGCGGATACCGCCTACCCTATCGGGCAGCTCGACGACAAGCTGCGCGAGTGGGCGCTGGAGCGGCCCGTCGTGTACTACCGGCTCGGCAATCCCGCCTTCGATGGACGGATCACGCGCATGGTCGCCGAGCTGCGCGCCGCCCGGGCTCGAGGATTTCCGACCCCGATTCGCCTCGAGGACCCCGGCCCCATCGTGCACGAGATGCGTCTGCGACGCTCGCCTGCCGAGCTGGCCTGGCAGCGCCAGGCCTGCGCCATCAGCCGCGACGCGCACGGCGAGGCGATGCGGGTGGCCGCGCCCGGCCTCTTCGAGTACCAGCTACAGGCTGCCGTGGAATTCGTCTTCCGGGATCGGGGCTCGCACCGCAACGCCTATCCCTCGATCGTGGCCTCGGGCCCGAACGCCTGCATCCTGCACTACCACGAGAACGTCCGGCGCCTGGCCGAGGGCGACCTCGTCCTCATCGACGCCGGCTGCGAGTATGGCTATCACGCCTCCGACATCACCCGGACCTTCCCGGCCTCGGGCCGGTTCACGTCGGTCCAGCGCGCGGTCTACGAGCTCGTGCTCCAGTCTCAGCTGGCGGCGATCGCCGCCGTGCAGCCGGGCCAGAGCGTGGAGGCCGTCCACGACGCGGCCCGCCGCGTCCTTACCCGGGGGCTGGTCGATCTGGGCCTCCTGCCCCGCGGCGTCGAGGAATCGCTGGCCATGCATCACTACCGCGAGTTCTTCATGCACGGCACCAGCCACTGGCTGGGCATGGACGTCCACGATGTCGGTGATTACCGCGTGGCCGGCCGGTCGCGCCGGCTCGAGCCCGGCATGGTGCTGACCGTCGAGCCCGGGCTCTACTTCGATCCCGAACGGGACACGGCCACCTTCGACCTGCGCGAGTACAGCGAGCACGAGATGTGGGAGCGACGCCATCGGCTGGGCACCGCGGCCGCCAAGCGGCTGGAGGAAGAGGAGCGGAGCCGGGCCGAGAAGCTGAGCCATCCGGTCCCCCGGGAGTTCCGTGGCATCGGCGTCCGCATCGAGGACGACGTGCTGGTGACGCCCGAGGGCCGCGAGGTCCTCACCGCCGGCACTCCCAAGAGCGTCGAGGAGATCGAGGGCACGTGCGCCCAGGCGCCGCGCCACGTCAAGCGTCTCTGACCACGAAAGGACCCCGTCATGCGAGAAGCCGTCGTCGTCGCCAGCTCTCGGACTCCCCTGGCCAAGTCCTTCCGGGGTTCCTTCAACCTCACGCGGCCCGATGATCTGGCCGCCCACGCCATCCGCGACGTGCTCGCCAAGGCGCCCCAGCTCGACCCGCGCGCCATCGAGGACGTGATCCTGGGCTGCGGGCAGCCCCACGGGCCCCAGGGCCACAACGTGGCCCGGGTGGCGGCGTTGCGCAGCGGGCTGCCGGTGACGACGCCGGGCACGACAGTCAACCGCTTCTGCTCGTCCGGCCTGCAGGCCGTCGCCATGGCCGCGCACCTCGTCATCACCGAGGGGGCCGAGGCCGCCATCGGGGGCGGTGTGGAGTCGATCACGCTGATGCAGCGGGACAACAACCCCAACCCGTGGGTCAAGGAGCACCATCCGGGGCTCTACATGGTCATGGGCGACACGGCAGAAGTCGTGGCCAAGCGTTACGGGATCAGCCGGCACGCCCAGGACGAGTACGCGCTGCTCTCCCAGCAGCGGACGGCCCGGGCCCAGCAGGAGGGCTTCTTCAAGGAAGAGCTGGCGGCCATGCAGGTGACCCGCGGCATCCCCGACAAGAAAACCGGAGAGATTGTCAGCCAGGAGGAGCACTACGTCGATCGTGACGAGTGCAACCGGCCCGACACGACGCTGGAGGGCCTGCTGGGCTTGCCGCCCCACTTCGACAAGGCCAGCGGTCAGGGCTCGGTCACGGCCGGCAACTCGTCCCAGCTCTCCGACGGCGCCTCGGCGACGTTGCTGATGGAGCGCCAGCGCGCCCAGACCCTCGGCATCCGACCCAAGCTGATCTTCCGGGGCTTCGCCGTGGCTGCCTGCGAGCCCGATGAGATGGGCATCGGACCGGTGTACGCGGTACCCAAGCTCCTGGCGCGTCACGGGCTCCGGATGGACGACATCGGGCTCTGGGAGCTCAACGAGGCGTTTGCGTCACAGGTCGTCTATTGCCGCGACCGGCTCGGCCTCGATCCCGACAGGCTCAACGTCAACGGCGGCTCGATCTCGATCGGGCACCCCTTCGGCATGACCGGCTCGCGGATGGTGGGCACGCTCGCCAACGAGATGCTCCGCCGGCGTGTCCGTTACGGCGTGGTCACGATGTGCGTGGGCGGTGGCCAGGGGGCCGCCGGCCTCTTCGAAGCCTGCCTCTGACGGGACGCCTCAGGCGCGGGCGCGGCCCCGCCGCTTGAGAAACCGCCGGAACGTCACGATCGCGGCCACGACGAGAAACACGGAGGCCGAGAGACCGACGGCAGCCGACAGCCACACGGCAATGTCGTTGAGCATCGCTGACCGCTCCCCCCCGGAGCCGTTCTGCGCCCCGAGCGGAGAAGTAGCAAAACTCGAACCGGGATGGGGAAGGCCTGCAAGTAGGCGATTGTTCAGCCC
>JBOHPM010000488.1:0-2947 GCA_050731715.1 Candidatus Rokuibacteriota bacterium | reverse complement strand
AGAGCGACGGCCAGCGCGTGTGCGGCGATCCCGGCCCGAAACACCGCGCCATTCTAGCGAGCGCTGCGAGCCCCCGACAAGGAAAACCCTCAGCGAACGGCCTGTTTGAGCTCCTTTGACGGTTTGAATCGGGGGCTGCGACCGGCGACTGTGACGCTTTGGCCGGTTTTGGGATTTCGCACCGTGCGCGGTCGACGGCGCGCCACCGAAAAAGTGCCAAAACCGACGAGCGTGACGGAATCACCGTGCTTGAGGGAGGTCCGAATCGCCGCCAGCATGGCGCGCAGGCCGCGCTCGGCACCGGTCTTGGGCCAGCCGCTGGCTTTGGCCATCTGCGCGACGAGGTCGCGGCGGGTCATCGACTACATGCCGAACACGCCGCGGGCCTCGTCCAGCACGGCCTCGGTGACGGTTCCGTAGCCCTTGGCCTCGGCGAAGCGCTCGATCGCCCGCCGGGCCATGGGCCGGATGAAATCCGGCACCCGGGTCATGCGCGCCTCGGCCTCGGCGGACCAGGCCACGGCTGCCGGTGGGGCCAGGGCACCCTGCTCGAGCATCGCCCCGAACGGACATGCGGCCGCCGCCGGCTCGGGCGGCGCGGGGTCCACGGCGAAGGCGTCGGGACGCGGATCCGCCATTGCCGTCCGCAGGTGCTCGAAGGGCGCGGGCGGGGCTGGCCGACCACCGATCCGGACGCCCAGGCTGCGCACCATCTGCGTCTCGAAGGGATTCGTGAGCATGGCGATCCGGAAGCCGCACTCCGGACAGCGGTACGTGATGCTCAGCGAACCGTCGTCCGGCCCCTCGGTGCCGTGCAGCTTCATCGGCTGGTCGCAATCGAGGCAGAGAAATTTCATGGAGGCGACATTCTAGCAGGCTGCTTCACGAGGCGATAGCCCTTGGCCTCCATGCACCGCTGCTCGGTTTGCATCTTGAAGCCGAGGCTGCTGCTGCCCGGCGCCAGGCGCCAGGCCCCCGGCCAATCGCGATCGGCCAGTTCCTGGATATCGCGCTGCATGGAGATCTGCTGGGCCAGCGCTTCGCACTCGCGCATCTCCTGCTCCATCACATCCGGCGGCGTGCCCGGCCGCTGCCACACGTAGGCCGCGCAGCCCGCGGTGGCCAGCGTCATCGCCACCAGGCCCAGCGACAATTTCGATTCGAGCGTCGACGCCACGAGTCCATAATCACTCCAACTGCGGTATGCGTCGAGCGCTTCTCGCGGTCGTCATCGTGCTGGCGACGGACCGGGCGGCCTGGGGCCAGCCGGTCGATCGACAAATCTTGCTCCGGGTCCTCCTGGCCACCGACGCCCGCCAGGTCGCGGCCTGCCAGCGCCTGGGCATCGTCAGCGACACATCACCAGAAGACCTGCGCAAGAAGATCCTCCGCGCCGGCGGCAATGCCGGGTTCGTGACGTTCGACCCGACGGATCCCGACAAGATGAACGCGGAGGTCTACCGCTGCCCGCCGGCCGCGGCCGCGGCGCGATCGCCCGCAGCGCCCCCGGCCGTTGCTCCCCGCGATCCGGAATCCGTCCATCGGATGCTGCTGGGCACCTGGAGCGGGACGCTGAGCGCTCCGCCCCTGGGCAGCGGCACTACGGCCAGCCCCGCCACCCAGCTCCCCGCCTCCGTGCGTATGTGGGACGAAGGCGGCCAGCTGCGCTGGGCCATGGAGGTCGGTCAGGATCTCCAGGCGTCGGGCGCCGTGACCCACTACTTCGGCGATATCACCCTCACGGGGACCTACGGGGAGCGAGCGCAGCCGATCACCTACTCGCTGCGGCTGAACGGCCCGACGCTGGAGGGTGGCGGTGCCGGGCAAGACCAGATCGTCCGCACGCTCTCGCTCCGCAAGCAGCCCTAGCGCCGCTCCGGCCTCGGCCACGATGGTAGAATCGAGCCGTCATTGCGGACCTCCGCGAAACGCCGGGGTAGCTCAGAGGCAGAGCAACTGATTCGTAATCAGTAGGTCGCGGGTTCGACTCCCGCCCCCGGCTCCGCCACGACAAGGACTTCTGAGACATGGTTTCAAGGGCTCCCTTCAACTCCTTCTTCAGATCGTCGGGGACGCGCCAGTCGGTGCCCTCAGCGACTGGACAGCGGTGAGGCAGTCACGGCAGGAAGTCCAGCAGACGGTCCCAGAGGTCGGCGAGCCGACGGCGGGGGAGCCACCAGGCCCACGCGAGCATGACCAGACCCAGGGCGGCAGCGAGCACGACGAAGAGCGGCGGCATCTCCGTGGACGCGCCGATGCGTCGGAGCCGGGCGACCACGTCCGGTTCGGCCAGCACGGCCGGTTCGATGACGAGAGTTCAGTAGGCGCCGATCACGGCGCAGCCGAGCGTGATCATCCCGGGCATGAAGCGCTGGGCCCCGCCGCCAAGCGCGGTCATCGTGAGGACGAGCACGAGGGTGAGGAGGATGCCGCCCGCCAGCGGCCGGGCGAAGCGGAGGGTGTCGGGCAGGGTGACGACCGTGAAGCCGATCACCCAACCGAAGGCGCCGATCCAGATCCCGAGCGAAGCGCCGAGCGGCGGCACCCGGCGACGTGGCGAGTCCATGCGCTACACGCGATTCTAGCCTGCGCCACGGCCCGAGTGCTCCGACGAAGCTGTGGGGGCCTCATGCCCACCTTCCGCCGAGGGCTTGTAGGCGGCTGTCCCAGCAATTCTCTGTACAGGGGAGGGTATTTGCTGTTCTGATGGTTCGGACATGGGGAAATCTGGGTGGCGCGAGTTTCAATGCCCGGTCGTGAACGAGACGGTTCGCATACGGCTCACTCGTCGGCCCTCATTCGACAGGCCGCCGCCGTACTCCACGCAGTGCGATCAGACCGAGTGCCAGTACGTGGAGCGGAACGAGCCGCCGTGTCCCCTCAACGTGGGCATGTTTGCAGATGCCATCCGGGAGATCGAGGAGCGGCGCCGCCAGGCGCTGCAGTA
>JBOHPM010000487.1:0-2949 GCA_050731715.1 Candidatus Rokuibacteriota bacterium | reverse complement strand
CGACGACCGCGCCATCGCGGCGTGCCAGGTCACGCCACACCGGCTGGTAGGCCTGCTGGGGCTGATCGAGAACGGCACGATCAGCGGCAAGATCGCCAAGGACGTGTTCGACAAGATGCTGCGCTCCGGCGAGGCCGCCGACGTGATCGTCCAGCGCGAGGGCCTCACCCAGGTCGCCGACGCCGGGGCACTATCCGCCGTGGTGGACCAGGTGCTGGCCGCCAACCCCAAGCCCGTCGAGGACTACCGGCATGGGAAGACGGCGGCGGCCAAGGCTCTGGTGGGCCTGGTCATGAAAGCCACGCAGGGCAAGGCCAATCCCACGCTCGTGAACCGGCTCCTGGAGGAGAAACTCTCGGATGCGAACGGGGGGCGGCTATAATCGGGCCGGTCCCCCGATGATTGAGCTGCACCGCGTCTCGAAGGTCTACGACGCCGGACCCCTGAAATACCCCGCGCTCACCGACGTGTCCTTCCGCGTCGACAAGGGTGAGTACGTGGTGGTCACCGGTCCCACGGGCGCCGGCAAGACCACGCTGCTCCGCCTCCTCTACCGTGACGAGGTGCCCACCGACGGCGAGGTGGAGGTGCTCGGACAGTCGCTCAGCCGGCTCGGGCGCCGGCAGGTCCAGACGCTGCGACGCTCCATCGGCGTGGTGTTCCAGGACGCCAAGCTCCTGCCGGGCCGGACCGTGTACGAGAACATCGCCTTCGTGCTCCGGGTCACCGGCGCGCCACGACGCGAGATCACCGCGCGGGCCTTCGAGGCGCTCCGGGCCGTGGGGTTGTCCTCGCGGGCCCAGGCCTACCCGGCCCACCTCAGTCAGGGCGAGGCCCAGCGGGCGGCGCTGGCTCGGGCCATCGTGCGCCGGCAACCGCTCCTGGTCGCCGACGAGCCGACCGGCAAGCTGGACGAGGCGATGGCCGCCGAGGTGCTCGGCCTCATCCGGGACATCTGGACGGGCGGCACCACCGTGATCCTGGCCACCCACCAGGCGCGGCTGGCCGCGGCATTGCGCCGGCGCACGCTCGGGCTGGAGGGCGGGCGGCTCGTCAAGGACGAGGGCTAGGTGTTCGGCTTCCTCCTGAGCGAGGCACTGCGCGACCTGCGCCGGGCCGGCCGCGTGGCCGTGAGCGCGGTGATGCTGATCACGCTGTCCCTGGGCGCGGCGGGCGCGTTCTGGCTGCTCTCGATGAACCTGGGGCGGGCCGTCAACGAGTGGCGCGGCCACGCGCGCATCATCGTCTATCTCAAGCGTGAGCCGCCGCCGTCCGAGATTCCTGGCCTGGTCCAGCGAGTCCAGGCTCTTCCCGATGTGGGCAGTGTCCGCTACGTCGGCAAGGCCGAGGCCCTGGCCGGGCTCAGGCGGGTCCTGGGCAAGGATGCCGATGTCGCCGATCAGCTCCCCAGCAACCCGCTACCCGCGTCGATGGAGATCACCCCGGCCGGCGCGGCGACCACACCGCAGGGCGCGCGCATTCTCATCGAGCGGCTGGCCGCGGTGCCGGAGGTCGAGGAGGTCGAGGGGGGCCTGGAGTGGATCGAGCGCCTCGCCGACTGGCAGCGCCTGCTCGCCGCCATCGGCCTGGGCGTGGGGGCGGTGCTCGCGCTGGCGGCGATCCTCACGGTGACGACGGCAACGACGCTGGTGCTCCACGCGCGCCGCCAGGAGACCGAGATCATGCGGCTGGTGGGCGCGCCGGAGCTGGCCATCCGCCTGCCCCTGCTCCTGCAGGGCTTGATCCAGGGGCTGCTCGGTGCCCTCCTGGCCCTGGCCGCCCTGCGGGCTGCCCACCACTTCGCCGCGCCCTGGCTGGAGCCATTGACCAGCCTCACCATCGGCCTGCCCCGGCTGGAGTTTCTCAGCCCACCTGGCATGCTGACCCTGCTGGCGGCCGGGGCCGGCCTGGGGGCGCTAGGAGGCTGGCTCACCCGCGGTCGGCGAGGCGCGGTGTGAGGGCGCTGCTCGCGCTGGTCAGTCTGCTCGTGCTGACGGTGCCGGCCGCGGCCCAGTCCCGGCGGGAGGATCCGCTGCAGGCGGAGCAGCGACGGTTGCAGGAGACCCAGCGGCAGCTCAAGCACGAGCGCGAAAAGGCCGCCGACGCCCGTCGGCGGGAGAGCTCACTCCTCGTCGAGCTCGAGGAGACGGAACGGCGTCTGGGGGACAAGCAGCGCGAGGCGATCCGCCTCGACCGCCAGATCCGCCGGGTTCAGGGCGAGATCACCGGGCTTCGTGGTGACATCGACCGCCTGGAGGGTCATCGCACCGGCCAGGAGCGCGCCCTGGCTCGCCGCCTGCGCGTGATGTACAAGATCCATGCCCAGGGCGCCGCCTTGCCCCTGCTGGTCAGCGCCGACAATCCGATGGATCGCATTGCGACCGTTCGTCATCTGGCGAGCCTCGCCGCTCTGGACGCCCGCCTGATTCAAGAGTATCGTGTCACTTCGGAGCGACTCTCCGACCGCAAGCAGCGGGAGGAGAGTCGACGGGCTGAGCTGGCTGAGCTTCGGACGGGGGCCAAGCGCGAGCAGGCGTCGGCGGACCGCGAAGCGGCCAAGCGGCGGATATTGCTCGCCAAGGTACGGGATGAGCGCGCCTACCACGACCGGATGGTGGGCGAGCTCACGGAAGCGTCCCGACGTCTCGAAGCGTTTGTCCGCGATCTGGCGGCCAGGCAGCGGCGGGTGGCCAGGGTGCCGCCGGGCCTGCCCGGCGACGCCCCGCGGACGGGCTTCGGGGCCCTGCGGGGCCGGCTGCCCTGGCCCGCCGACGGCCGTGTGGTCAGCGCGTTTGGGCCCCAGGTGCACCCGCGGTTCGGGACGCGAACGTTCCGGAACGGCGTGGACATCGCGGCCCCCGAGGGGACCGGGATCACCGCGGTCTACGGGGGCCACGTCGTCTACACAGGATGGTTCAAAGGCTACGGGAATTTGATTATTCTGGACCA
>JBOHPM010000486.1:0-2952 GCA_050731715.1 Candidatus Rokuibacteriota bacterium | reverse complement strand
GCGCGCCATCGTCGGATAGTCGAAGCCGTCGGAGCTCATGCTGTTTTTTCTTAACACACCGTCAGGAGCCCGGCAATGCCGCATCGAGCGGGCCCGCCGTGAACTCGAGGCCCGCGGCCTCTCCGTCATGCCACACGACGACCCCTTCGGAGACGAGCGGCCTGGGCAGCGTACCGCCCTCGCAGCGGATCTCGACCCGGGTCCCCAGCATCACCGACGCGGGCAGGCCGGTGACGGCCAGGCCGCCCTGGCCGACGTCGCGGGTCCGCACCGTCCAGGCCCGGCCGTCTACCACCGCCACCAGCGTGGCCGCAGCGTCGAGCGCGGCCCGGGGATGCTTGCGCAGGTCGGTCGGCAGGATCCCGTAGATCTGGACCGGGCGGACCTTGCCCCGGACCGGCACGGCGCCCAGCTCGCGAACCAGGAACCGCTCGCGCACCAGCGCGCAGGTCGACTCGGTCACGATGATGCTGGACTCGTACTCCTTGGTCAGCCCCTCCACGCGAGAGGCCAGGTTCACGGTGTCCCCGATGGCGGTGTACTCCAGGCGCTGACGCGAGCCGAGCGTCCCCACCACCACCTCACCGGTGCTGATCCCGACCCCGATGCGAATGCGCGCGCCCAGCTGGGCCTCCCAGTGGGCGGAGACGGCCAGCGTCCGCTCCTGCAGCTCCAGCGCAGTGCGCACCGCGTTGACGGCATGGTCGGGGTCGTCGAAGGGCGCGTTGTAGAGGGCCATGATCGAATCACCGATGTACTTGTCGACGGTCCCGTGGTGACGGAACACGACCTCGGTCATCTCGGTCAGGTACTCGCTCAACAGGGCGGCCACCTGCTCGGGCTCAACCTTCTCCGAGATCGAGGTGAAGCCTCGGATGTCCGAGAAGAGCACGGTCACCAGGCGGCGCTGCGAGCTCAGTGCGCGGTCACTCCGCTGGCGGACGATCTCGCGCAGCACGGCGGGGGAAAAGAACTGGGCCAGGCGCCGGCGCTCGCGCTGCTCCCGGACATAGCTGTCGATCACGGTGGCGCCGTAGCCGAGCACGAGGCCCAACGTGACGGAGACGGCCTGGAGCCAGACTCCGGCCAGAGCGAAGAGGGCGAAGGTGGTCGCGGCCAGGGCCCCCCACATGATGATCGCGGCCAGGAACGCACGCAGGGCCCGCAGTCGAGTGGCCAGCCCCGTCGCCCCCAGCGCGGCCAGCGCCGCTCCGACCAGGCTCACCCACCGGGGCAGGGTCTGCAGGTGATCGCCGCGGATGAGCATGTCCAGCACGTGGGCGTGGATCTCCACCCCGGACATCTGCCGGGCGCGGCCAAACGGCGTCGAGAAGATATCTTGCAGCATGGGGCTGGTGGCGCCGACAAGCACGATCTTGCCCCGGAACAGCTCGGGCGGGACGTCGCCGGACACCACCCGGTGGTAGGGCACCCAGGGAAACGTCCCCGGGCCTCCCCGGAAGTTGATCGGGACCACGTCGGCGGCGGGCAGGGGCGCCAACGCCACGCCCGCTCGCTCGATCACGCGGTACAGGGCCACGTCCCAGCTCGGAACGCGCTGGTCAGCCAGCCAGTGATGGAGGACGGCCCGTCGCAGCCGGCCGTCCTCGTCGACCTGCTCGTTCACCGGGGCCACCCCGGCCGCGCCCTCGCGGATGGCCGGCTGGGGCACGTTGAGATCGAGCTTTTCGTAGAATCCCTCGGAGACGTGGGTGATGGCGGCGGCCAGGACGACGTTGCCGGCGCGGGCCACGGCCTCGGCCAGCGCCGCATCGTCCTCCGCTCCCCGCGGTGAGGCTTCGGGGAAAAGGATATCCAGCCCGATGGCCAGCGGCTGGCCGGCCCCCAGCCGGTCGAGCAGCCGGGCGTGCAGCGCGCGCGGAAAGGGCCAGGCCATGTCCAGCTCGTCGAAGGAGTCCTCGTCGATATTGACGATGACGATCGGCGCGGCGGGACGCTGTGCTCCCCGCCATTCGAAGAGCCGGTCGAGCAGGCCGAGCTCGGCCCGGTCCAGCGCGCCGGTGAGCGCGACTCCCACCGCGAGGAGGCCGGCGCTCAGCCCGCCTAGGACCGTGCGCAGCGTGAGCATGCGGGAGGACACGTCAGACCTATGCTACCCTATCGCCAGTGAAAATCCGCGTGCTCGGCGCCTACGGGGCCGAAGGCGTCACCCAGCGGCCCTCGGCGTTTCTCGTGGACGACCACACCCTGGTCGACGCCGGCACCGTCACCGGGGCCCTCGATGTCCCCGAGCAGCTCGAAGTCGAGCACGTCCTGGTCTCGCACTCCCACCTCGATCACATCGCCGGGCTGGCCTTCCTCACCGAGACCCTGGCCTGTACCAGCGCGACGCGGCCCCTGATCGTGGCCGGCGTGGAGCCGGTCGTGCACGCGCTGCGGACGTCGGTCTTCAACAACGTGGTGTGGCCGGATTTCGCGCAGATTCCCTCGCCCCAGGCCCCGATCATCAAGTACCGGGGCCTCGTCGAGGGCGCCGAGCAGCGCGTGGGTGAACTATGGGTGACCCCGGTGGGCGTGACCCACACGGTGCCGGCCACCGGCTTCATCGTCCACGACGGCGCCCGCGGGTTCATCTACTCCGGCGATACCGGGCCGACCCAGGCCCTGTGGGTGGCGGCCCGCGGCCTGACCGGGATCCGCGCCATCATCCTGGAGTGCGCCTTCCCCAACCGGCTCCGGGATCTGGCCGACACCGCCCGCCACCTCACGCCCGATCTGGTTCGTCGCGAGATCGACAAGCTGCCGCCCAACATTCCGGTCTGGATCTTCCACATCAAGCCGCAGTTCCAGCAGGAGATCGCCGCGGAGCTGTCGCGCATCGACGGCGGCCGGCTCCTGCTCGTGGAGCAGGACAAGACCTACGAGCTTTGATCGGAGGGGGCCTCGACGGCCCTCTCCGAAACCTCCCCCAGGAACGTCGCGCGGGCGAAG
>JBOHPM010000485.1:0-2957 GCA_050731715.1 Candidatus Rokuibacteriota bacterium | reverse complement strand
GAGTACCCCACGCCGGGCCAGAGCGTCGCCCGCAAGCGCGTCTGGGGCGACTTCTCCACGGGAGGCAGCCGCGGGATCCGGATGTCGCACGAGTACGTCCGCCAGGGCGGCGCCGCCGCGCGCACGATGCTGATTCAGGCCGCGGCCAACACCTGGGGAGTGCCGGCCTCGGAGTGTACCGCCGCCAACAGCGTGATCACCCACCGGCCGTCCGGCCGCACGACCACGTACGGCAAGGTGGCGGAAGCGGCGGCAAAGCTTCCTCCGCCCGAGAAGGTGGCGCTCAAGGACCCCAAGGACTGGAAGCTCATCGGCAAGTCGGTCAAGCGCCTGGACACGCCGGACAAGGTCACGGGCAAGCAGGTCTACGGCTTCGACCTGAAGCTGCCCGGGATGCTCAACGCCGCCATCAAGGACTGCCCGGTGTTCGGCGGCAAGGTGAAGAGCTTCGAGGCTGCCAAGGTCAAAGGCCTGCCGGGGGTCCGCCACGTGGTGCCGGTTGGTGACTCGGCCGTGGCCGTGGTGGCCGACACCTGGTGGCAGGCCAAGACCGCGCTCGACGCGCTGCCCATCGTCTGGGACGAGGGCCCCAACGCCAAGGTCTCGAGCGCCACGATCGCCGAGATGCTGAAGGCCGGCCTCGACGCCGACCAGGCTTTCGTGGGCAACCAGAACGGCAACGCCAAGGCGGCCATCGCCAGCGCGGCGAAGAAGGTCGAGGCGGTCTACGCCTATCCCTTCCAGAACCACGCGCCGATGGAGCCGATGAACGCGACGGCCAAGTACACGCCGGACCGTTGCGAGGTGTGGGTGCCAACCCAGAACGGCGAAGCCGCGTTCGCGGCCACGCTGGAGGCTTCCGGGCTGCCCGCGGCCAAGTGCGAGGTCTACAAGATCAACCTGGGCGGCGGCTTCGGCCGGCGCGGGGCGTTCCACGATTATGTGACCCAGGCCGTCCTCATCGCCAAGCAGATCCCGGGCACGCCGGTGAAGCTCCTGTGGACGCGCGAGGAGGACATGCTGCACGGCAAGTACCACCCGGTCATGCAGGCCAAGCTGACCGGGGGGCTGGATGCGGCCGGCAATCTGACCGGCTTGCACATCCGTCTATCGGGACAGTCGATCCTCGCCGCCGTGCGCCCGGAGGCGTTGCAGGACGGGAAGGACTCTCTCACCTTCCAGGGGCTCTTGCCCTCCGGGGAACACTCGTTCGAGTACACGATTCCGAACTTGTTGATCGACCACGCGATGCGCAACACGCATGTCCCACCGGGCTTCTGGCGTGGCGTGAACATCAACCAGAACGCCATCTTCCTCGAGTGCTTCATGGACGAGCTCGCGCATGCCGCCGGCCAGGACGCGCTCGAATTCCGGCGCAAGCTCCTGGTGAAGCATCCGAAATCCCTCGCCGTCCTCAACGCGGTCGCCGACAAGGGGGGCTGGGGCAAGCCGGCGCCGGCTGGCGTGCACCGTGGCCTCGCCCACTTCCGGTGCTTCGGCAGTTACGTGGCGGCCTGCGCGGAGGTCTCCGTCAGCGGCGGCAACCAGGTCAAGATCCATCGCATCGTCTGTGCGACCGATACCGGGTACGTGGTCAACCCGGCCCAGGTCGAGCGGCAGATCGCCGGCTCGTTCGTGTACGGACTCTCGGCGCTGTTCATGCAGGAGTGCACGGTCAAGAATGGCCGGATCGAGCAGGAGAACTTCAACACCTACGATTCCATGCGAATCAAGCAGATGCCCAAGGTCGAATCCATCCTCATGCCGTCCGGCGGATTCTGGGGTGGCGTCGGCGAGCCCACGATCTGCGTGGCCGCGCCGGCCGTCCTGAACGCGTTCTTCCGGGTGACCGGCCGGCGCCTGCGCACGGTCCCGCTCAAGAACCACGGCATCACGCTGGTGTAGGTCAGATGTTGAAGTCCCTGGCCACTGCGATCGGGCTCGCCTCGATCGCAGTGGCGGTTGCGGCGTCGGCGGAGCCGCCCGCCGGTGCCGTGGCGTGCTCCGGTTGTCATCCCACCTCGACGCGAGTGTCCTCGCCGGTGCTCCGGCTCCAGGGGCTCGATCAGGCCGCCATGGTCCGGGCCATGCAGGAGTTCCGCTCCGGCCAGCGGGCCTCCACCGTCATGGATCGGATCGCCAAGGGCTTCACCGACGAGGAGATCCAGGCCATCGCCGCCTGGTACGCGGCGCAACGATGAAGGCCGGCCGCCGCGAGTTCCTGAGGCTCGGGGTCGCGGCCACGGCCTCGGCCGTGTTGCTTCCTGCTCCGACGTTTGCCCAGGGGGCTGCCCCCCGCGTCGTCGTCGTGGGGGGAGGCTTCGCCGGGGCGAGCTGCGCGCGGGCCCTGCGCCAGATCGACCCGCGCCTGGCCGTGACGCTGGTCGAGGCCAGCGCGACGTTCACCGCCTGTCCGTTCAGCAACGCCGTCATCGGTGGCCTGCGCGAGCTGAGCGCCCAGGAGTTCACGTACGAGCGGGTGGCCGCCAGCGGAATCGTCGTGGTCCGCGCGACCGCGACCGCCGTCGATGGCTCCGCGCGCTCGCTCACGCTCGCGGACGGCACGCGCCTGCCGTACGACCGGCTGGTGCTGGCGCCCGGAATCGACATCCGCTGGGGCGCCCTGCCCGGCTACGATGAGGCCGCGGCGGCCGCCATGCCCCACGCCTGGCGTGCCGGCGAGCAGACGCTGTTGTTGCGGCGCCAGCTCGAGGCGATGCCGGACGGCGGGCTTGTGGTCATGGCGGCGCCGGCCAATCCGTTCCGCTGCCCCCCCGGGCCCTACGAGCGCGCCAGCCTGATCGCCCACTACCTCAAGACGAAGAAGCCGCGCTCCAAGCTGATCGTGCTCGATGCCAAGGACACGTTTTCCAAGCAGCGCCTGTTCCAGGCCGCCTGGGCCGAGCTCTACCCGGGTCTGCTCGAGTGGGTACCGCTCTCCAAGGGCGGCAACGTCA
>JBOHPM010000484.1:0-2960 GCA_050731715.1 Candidatus Rokuibacteriota bacterium | reverse complement strand
GCCGTCCATCCGTCAGCATGTCAATCGTTGCGGCCTCACGCGCAAGCAGTACGGGATGGCGGAGGTCGTTGTTCAGCACGTTCGTGCCGATCCTGAGGCTCGTCGTGGCATCCGCGGCGCTCATGACTGCCGGTAAGGTTGCCAGCATTGCGGCAAGGTGATCGGGCACCAGGAACACCGAGTAACCGAGCGCCTCAGCCTTGCGCGCCTTGTCTTGCCACTCGGCCCGTGACCCGGCGTCTCGGACATTGACCCCGAAACGAAACAGCTTCATGTTGCCGAGGGTCTCCAGGCCCGCTTGGCCATCGCGTCGACGTCGCTGATGACCTCCACCACGGCCGGGCAGTTGGAGGCCAGCGCCTTGTCCAGCGCGGGGCGAATTTCGTCGGGGTGTTCGACCCGGATCCCCACGCAGCCCATGGCCTCGGCCACCCGGGCGAAGTTGACCTGGTGGCTGAAGTGCCACATCTCGGTCGCCCGGCCGCGCTGCTGGCCGTGGTAGGCCTCGTCGAAGAGGCGCTTCTCCTGGTTCAGGGCGTAGTTGTTATTCACCACCATGATGGCGTTGATGTTGAAGCGCGCCGCCGTCTCGAGCTCGGCCAGGTGGTAGTAGAAGCCACCGTCGCCGCAGAAGCCGACTACCGGGCGGTCGGGCAGAGCGCACTTGACGCCCAGCGTGGCCGGGAAGCCCCAGCCCAGCGAGCCGGCGCAGCGGAGAAACCGCTGGCCTGGCCTGGTCAGCCGGATCATCTGGCCGGTCCACATGCCGGAGTGGCCGGTGTCGGACAGCAGCACGCCGCCCTCCGGGAGCCAATCGGAGATCTCCTTGCAGATCCGCTCCGGCCGGATCGGGACCGCGTCGGAGCTGCGCATCTGATCTGATTCCTGGCGGTACTCGTTGACCAGCTCCTGGGCCCGGCTGAGCCACTGCTGCCGTGGCCGCGCGGGCGTGAGCGTGGCGATGAGTTTCTGCAGCGTGACCTTGGCGTCGCCGAGCAGCGCCGCCTGCAGCGGATAGTTGCGTCCCAGCTCTTCGGGATCGATGTCGAGCTGGATCGCGGCGATCCCGGGCTTGGGGACCTGCCAGTTGGTCGTCACCTGTCCGCCGGCGTGGCTGCCGATGAAGAACACCAGGTCGGCCTCGACGAGGATCCGGTTCGCGCACCAGCGGGAGTAGGTCCCCGGCACGCCGACGTTCAACGGATGGTCGTCGGACAGGACGGCCTTGGCGTTCAGCGACGTGGCCACAGGGATCTGGAGCCGCTCAGCCAGCTTCACCAGTTCCGCCTCGGCACCCGACCAGGTCACCCCACCGCCGGCGATGATGACGGGCCGCTCGGCGCGGGCCAGCGCTTCCGCGGCCGCGCGCAGCGCCTCGGGCTCGGGCTCGGGACGGAACGCCGGGACCTTCATGAAGCGCTCCTCCCAGAAGGGCGTCAGATCGGCCTCGTGCTCGAGGACATGGGCGTGTGTGCCGGCCATCTCGAGATGCACGGGACCCGGCGCGGAGCTGGTCGCGACCCGAAAAGCCTGGCGCAGCAGGTCAGGGAAGCGCTCCAGGACGTCCACCTGAAAGTTGGCCTTGGTGACGGACTCCCACATGGGGAAGTCCTCGATCTCCTGGTAGACGTGCTTGTACCGGGTCTTGGCGTCGTTGCCGCCGGTGAGCGCGATGACCGGCGAGCACGCCATGTAGGCATCCCGCAGGCCGGCCGCGAGGTTGGCCGAGCCGATCGTCTGGGCCAGGCAGAGGCCGGGGCGGCGCGAGGCGCGGGCGTAGCCATCGGCCATGTAGGCCGCCGCCTTTTCGCCGTGCGTGACCACGCGGCGGATGCCCATGTCCTCCATCTCGGCCATGGCTGGCAGCATGATGGTGGGGACGAAGAAGACGTGCGTGGTGCCGGCAGCGTGCACCGCGTCGGCGAAGTACCGGTTGCCGGTCATGCGTGGCATGGTGACCTCCTGGTCGCGCGGATATCTTCCCCGAACGCCTGCGCCTTGACCAGCGCCGCGTTCCCGAGTAGGAAAGCGCGCCCGGGGGCCTCCGCTCCTGGTGCGCCACACGCCGGCCTCGCCGGCAACGGCCGGCGGCACCGAGGCCGAAGTGAAGACGGGCGGGCAGTGGCGTATGATCGCCTGGCAGTCGACGCGCCAGCCCGTCGCCTAGGCACGAAGGAGAGTGTGCGATGCCGCCCGTGACGCTGAGGATCTTCTCCGACTACGTCTGACCCTGGTGCTATCTCAGTACCGTGCGTATTGAGAAGCTCCGCGCCGAGCACGGGGTGAAGATCGAATGGGTGCACTTCCCTCTGCACCCGGAGACCCCGCCGGAGGGTCGCTCGCTGGCCGATCTGTTCAAGGGGCGCAACGTGGACCGGAAGGCCATGCACGCCCAGATGAAGGCGCGCATGGACGCCGAGGGGCTTCCTTATGGCGAGCGCAGCATGACCTACAACAGCCGCCTGGCCCAGGAACTGGGCAAGTGGGCGGACACCCAGCCTGGCGGAGAAGCCATCCACGACGCACTGTTCCGCGCCTACTTCGTGGAGACGCGCGACATCTCCCAGGCCGCGGTGCTGCTGGAGATCGCGCAACAGGTGGGCCTGCCGGTCGACGGGGCGCGCGAGGTGCTGGAGAAGCGGACGTTTCAGGATGCCGTCGACGCCGACTGGGCGCTCTCGCGCGAGTATGGGATCACCGGCGTGCCGACCTTCGTGGCCGGCCGTCACGGCGTCGTGGGCGCCCAGCCCTACGAGGCGCTGGAGCAGCTCGTGCGGAAGGCCGCGGCCGAGGAGGCCACCCGCCCGTCTTGACGTCCTACTCGGGGACGAGGGCGACAGCGGCCACCGCCTCGTCCAGCTCCAGTCCCAGGCCGGGCGCATCGGGGGGTACGAGGAACACCCCCTGTTCCGTGGCTTCCTCGCGCAGCGCTGGTCCCTTGAACAGCCGGCTCTGGAACT
>JBOHPM010000483.1:0-2962 GCA_050731715.1 Candidatus Rokuibacteriota bacterium | reverse complement strand
TCGAGCTGCTCGCCTCCGGCCTGATCACCGGCGGGATCTATGCGCTGGTGGCCATGGGGCTCAATCTGCAGTACGGCCTCATGCGCGTGCTCAACGTGTCGCACGGCGAGTTCCTCATGCTGGGCGCCTACCTGACCTACTGGGCGTACGTGGTGACGCGGGCCAGCCCCTTCCTGTCGCTGCCCTTCGTGTTCGTGGCGCTGTTCGTGAGCGGCCTGCTCATCCATCGCCTGTGCTTCCGCCGGCTCGCCGCCACGACTCCGGAAGTGGAGGCCTTCGAGGCGCGCAGCCTGCTGGTGGCCTTCGGTCTCATGTTCCTGGTCCAGAACCTCGCCTTGCTGATCTGGGGCGCCGATCTGCGCGGCTATGAATACCTGTCCCGCACGGTCTCGCTGGCCGGACTGGAGCTCACGGCGAACCGGCTGGTGGCCTTTGCCGGCGCGCTGACCTTCAGCCTGGGCCTGATCGTGGTGTTGCGGACGACCCTCCTGGGCAAGGCCGTGCGGGCCATGATGCAGTCGCCCACCGGCGCCCTGCTCGTCGGGATCGATGTCCGTCGCCTGCACCCGATGGTCTTCGGCATCGGCCTGGCCCTGGCCGGCGTGGCCGGGGCGCTGCTGTCGATGGTGTTCGAGATCTCGCCCTCGATGGGTGAGCCCTACACGGTCACCGCCCTGATCGTCATCACGCTCGGGGGCTTCGGAAGCCTCACCGGCAGCCTGGTCGGCGGGCTGCTGCTCGGCGTGGTCGAGGCGATCGGCATGCACCTGACGAACCCCTCGCTGCGGATGGTGCTGTCCTACGGCGTGTTCGTCCTGGTGCTGATCACCCGTCCCCACGGGCTCTTCGCCCGCGGATGACCCGCCGCTCGCTCCTCGCCATCGCCGGCGGCACCGCGGTGGCGGCGGCCATCCCCTGGGGGCTCGACGATTTCCTGGTCTCCCTGGCGCTGTCGTGCCTGATGTACGTCACCCTGGCCACGGGCTGGGCGATGTTCTCGGGCGCCACCCGCTACGTCTCGCTCGGCACGTCTGCGTTCTTCGGACTGGGCGCCTACGTCTGCGCCTGGAGCCTGGCCACGCTGCCGTGGCCGCTGGTGGTGGCCACCGGCGCCGCCGTCGCCGCGGCCTTCGCCGCCCTGGCCGGCCTGGCCATCCTGCACCTGCGCGGCACCTACTTCGCCGTCCTCACCTTCGGCATGAGCGAGCTGGTTCGTCACGCCATCACCTACGGAGAGAAGCAGTATGCGGGCACCGTGGGGCGGGTTCTCACCGTGGCGCCCTCGAACCGGACCGTCTACTACACCGTGCTCGTGCTGGCGGTGGCCGCGGTGATCGTCGCCGTCGTGGTGCGGGCGAGTCGGTTCGGTCTGGCTCTCGACGGCATCGGGGCCGATGAGCAGCGCGCCCAGACGCTCGGCGTGCCCACGCGCTGGGTGAAGATCGCGGGGTTCGCGCTGAGCGCGGCGTTCGCCGGCGGCGCCGGCGCCGCCATGGCCGTGCGCTGGACCTACATCGACCCGGCTACCGTCTTCAATCCGTTCATCGGGCTGCAGACCGTCCTGATCGCCATGGTCGGCGGGGCCACGAGCCTGGGCGGTCCTCTGCTGGCCGCCGTCGTGTTCAGCCTGCTGGCCGAGTTCCTGCGCCTGCAGTTCCCCTACATCTACCTGGTGATCCTCGGTCTCCTCCTGATCGTCGCCGTCCTGTACCTGCCACGGGGGCTGGCCGGCCTGTGGACCGGCCGGGCGGCCGCGCCGCTGAGCCCGCCCCAGCCGTCGTGACCGCGCCGGCGCTCGCGGTGGAAGGCCTCGTGGTCCGCTTCGGCGGCCTGATTGCGGTGGATCGTGTGGACGTGGCGATCCCGGACCGGGCGCTGGTCGGACTCATCGGCCCGAACGGCGCCGGCAAGACGACCTTCTTCAACGCGCTCTCCGGTGTGGTGACGCCCGCCGCCGGCCGGCTCCGCGTCGACGGCGTCGACCTCACCGGGCAGCCGGCCCACGTGTTCGCCCGCGCGGGGGTCGCGCGCACCTTCCAGACGCCCCGGGTGTTCCCCGAGATGAGCGTGACCGAGAGCGTGCGCTTCGGCCTCGAGTTCGCCGGCCGCCGGCGGCGCCGCGAGCACGCGGTCCTGGCCGACGTGCCCGCGATCCTCGACTTCCTCGGCCTGGCCGATGCGGCGGCCCAGCGGGCCGGGGCCATCACCCCCGCCCGCCAGCGGCTGCTCGAGATCGGCATGGCGCTGGCGACCCGGCCCCGCGTGCTGCTCCTGGACGAGGTTGCCGCCGGCCTGACCGAGGCCGAGGCCGAGCACATGGCCCGCCTGGTTCGACGCTGCCGTGACGAGCTGAAGCTCGCCGTCGTGTGGATCGAGCACGCCGTGGCAGTCCTGCTCCGCGCCGTCGAGCGCGTCGTGGTCTTGCACAACGGGCGCACGCTGGCCGACGGCGCGCCGGGGACGGTCGCCGGGGACCCGGCGGTGATCGAGGCCTATCTCGGCGAGCCCGCCCGCGGTCCGGGGGGTGTCCCGTGAGCGGGGGCCTGACGATCAGGGGCCTGGCGGCCGGCTACGGCGGCTTCCGCGTTCTCGACGGCCTGGACCTCGACGTGATGCCGCAGCGGATCACCGCCATCGTGGGCCCGAACGGTGCCGGCAAGAGCACGTTGCTCAAGGCGCTGGCCGGGCTGCTGCCGCGGGAGGGCACCGTCATGCTCGACGGCCGGGCGCTCCCGTCGAGCGCGGCGGCAGCGTCGGTGCGCGCCGGGCTGCTCCTCGTCGCCGAGGGGCGGCACCTCTTTCCGCAGATGACAGTGCTGGAAAACCTCCAGCTCGGGGGCTGGCCGCTGCCCCGGGGGGAGCGCGCCGCCCGGCTGGAGTGGGCTCTCGCCCTCTTCCCCCGGCTGGTCGAGCGGCGCCACCAGCTCGCCGGCTCCATGAGCGGCGGTGAGCAACAGATGGT
>JBOHPM010000482.1:0-2969 GCA_050731715.1 Candidatus Rokuibacteriota bacterium | reverse complement strand
GGACAGGAGGTCCAGCGCCCCCGCGGCAAAGCCGGCCGCGAAGTACTGCAGCGGGAGCGTCACGACGGCCACGACCGCGCCCGGTAGTGGCAGCATGAACAGCAGGAAGACGAACGGGGCCGCGGCCCGCCTCAGCCAGGCGGAGCCGCAGGACCACAGCGCCACGCCGGACACGGCCACCACGACGGACAGGACGTGGGCGGCCACACTCTGGAAGGCGTGTCCTGCGGCCGCCAGGGCCACGGCGGCGATCAGGAAGGCCAGGCCCGCAGGGCGCCCGCGCCGGGAGCGCTGGCCAAGCTGGTGGCGACGCGTCCACAGCATGAGCGCGCTGAGCACGGGAACGAAGATGCCATGCACACCGTAGCGGTGGGTCGACCACGCGTGTCCGATCTCGGCCAGGGTCGGCAGGTAGAACGTCACGATGACCAGGAGAAGACACCACTCGAGCAGAGATCGGCGGCTCAAGGCCATGTCCCCCGGCCGGCGCGCTCCCGCGGCCATCCCGCGCAGCGCCCGTCGCGGCCCGCCTACTTGCGCCGCAGGATCCAGCCCGCGCCGCCGAGCAGCACCAGCGCCGAGCCGATCGCATAGAGCGAGGAAGGCTCAGGGACGCTCCTGGTGGTTGTCGATCCGGATGACGTTCCGTTGCCACGGCGGTGCCGACTGTCGCCCCAGGCCATGCCGAGCGCGTCCCCGGTGGTCAGCAGCACACACAGAGCTCCCGCCAGAAACACCAATGTCACTTTCATAGCAATGACTCCCGTCGAGAACGTTCGTGGCGGCGAGTGTCGTCGCACCCCACCGTGGTGTCCAGATGCCCCACGATCTAAGCACCGGGTCCGGCGCCCTCGGGATCGTCAGGCTGTGACGGTTTTCCCGGTCGCTCCGCCGATGACTGGATCAGAATTGGCCAGACGTGTGGTATAAGGTCGCGCGAGGCCGAGCGGTGACGAGCTTCGAGTCGTCGTGGAAGCGCGCGAAGATGTGGGCCCGCCAGGGCCGGTACTCCGAGGCCGAGGCCGCCTGCCGCGAAGCCCTGCGCCTCAAGCCGAACGACGTCCGGGCCCGGCTGGATCTGGGGTTGGTCCTGCGCCGGCAACGACGCAGCGATGAGGCCGAGGCGGTGCTGCGGGAGGCGCTGGGCCTCGATCCCGATGGGGCCACCACGCACGCCGAGCTCGGCGCGATCCTCTTCGAGCAGGGGCGCTATGCCGACGCGCTGGGCGCCTTCCGGGAGGCCATTCGGCTTCGTCCCGACTTGGCGCGGGCCTTCGTGAACGTGGGACTGACGCTCGAGCGCCAGGGAGACTGGAGCGGGGCCGAGGCCGCCTTCCGCCAGGCCTTGATGCGGCGCGCGGACGATCCCGTCGCCCGGGCCCACCTGGGACTCGTGCTCCGCCGCCTGCGACGTCCCGCCGAGGCCGAGACCATCCTCCGCGACGGGGTGACGCGTCAGCCGAGCTCGGCGTCGGCGCAGGCCGATCTGGCGGCGACACTGTTCGAGCAAGGACAGTACGCGGAGGCCGAGGCTGCCTATCGGGAGGCCGGGCGCCTGCGTCCGCAGTGGGTGCGACCCCACGCCGGCCTGGCCGCGACGCTGGAGCGGCGGGGTCGCCTGCGCGAGGCTGTCGTCACGTACCGCGAAGCCCTGTGCTTGCAGCCGGACGACCCCGAGCTACACCGGCGGCTGGGAATTGTGCTGGCGAAGCGACGGCGCCACGCGGAAGCGACCACGGCGCTGCGCGAGGCGCTGCGCCTGCGCCCGGACGATGTCGACGCGCGGTGGGAGCTTGCCGTGGTCCTGGAGCGCCAGGGCAACTACGAAGAGGCGATCGTCGAGCTGCGGGGGGCGATCCTGGCCCGGCCGGCGGCTCTGGCACCCTATCGACTCCTCGCCCTGGCCCTGCATCGGCAGGGTCGCTGGGCGGCCGTGGCTGACGTCTACGCCGAAGCCCTGGCCCACCACCCGGACAATGCCGACCTCCAGGCGGCCCGGGGACACGCGCTGGGGGCCGCCGGCGACTACGCGGGCGCGGCCGTCGCGTTCCGCGAAGCCCTGCGCCTGGGTCCGCGGACCTCCGGGCTGCTCTTCGAGCTCGGCGTGGCGCTCGGACGCCAGGGTCGCCACGCGGAGGCCGAGCACGCGTTCCGGGAAGCGCTCAAGCTGAATCCCGACGACATCCGGGTGCGGGCCAACTACGCACTCGGCCTCGGGCGTCAGGGCCGGCACGCGGAGGCCGAGCAGGCGTACCGGGAGGCGCTGGCGCGGCGTCCGGACCACCCCGCGCTGCATCGGGGCCTGGGCGTGGCGCTGTACTGGCTCGGCCGGCGCGCGGCGGCGGAAGCCGCCTTCGAGGAGGCGATCCGGCTCCGGCCGGGGTACGTCAGAGCGCTCGGGGATCTCGGTGAGCTGCTCACCGAGCAGGGTCGCTACAAGGACGCCGAAGCCGTGTACCGCACGGCGGTGGCCCACCGGCCACACTCGGCCCGCTCCCGGGCCGCGCTCGGCGCCGTGCTGCTGGCGCAGCAGCAGTGGGCCGCCGCCGAGGGCGAGTGTCGCGAGGCGCTCCGCATCGACGGCGATCTGGCCGCGGCCCACCTGGGACTCTGGCAGGCGCTGGAGGCCCAGGGCAAGTGGATCGAGCTGGAGCAGGCGCGCAGCCGGATCCCCAGCGTCAGCGCCCGCTGAGCAGCCGGGTGAACTCCTCTAGCTCGCGCTCGGGCACGCCGGGCTGCTGGCGCAGCCGTTCCAGCACGGACTCGGGGGACTCGTCGAGGGCGTGGCTGACCCGGGCAAACTTCTTCATGAGGCGGCGGGCTTCCAGGTCGGCCTTCCGCCGGGCGGCCGCCTGCAGGGCCCGGAATCCAAAGGCCAGCACCCGGCTGTCGAGTCGGACGAAGCCGGCGACCGCCGACTGCACGAGCACCCGGCCCCCCGGGGCGGGGCTGGTGCGGTACTCGATCAT
>JBOHPM010000481.1:0-2977 GCA_050731715.1 Candidatus Rokuibacteriota bacterium | reverse complement strand
CGGAGGAACGCGAAGCCGCCGGCGGGTTGATCGGGAAGTTCGACGCTCGAATGTCAAGGCTCTCACTCGAGTCGGAACAGGCGGGCACCATGAAAGACGGTTGCGATCTCGACGACGTCGTTGCGCAGGCGATAGACGATTCGATAGTTGCCGTGAATGACCTCACGGATCGACTCGTCGCCAAGCTCAGGTACGACACGTCCTGAGCGAGGGTGGTCCCGGACCCGTTCCACGGCGGCGACGATCCGTTCAACGACAAGATCGGCATAGCGAGCGGAGTCACGGGCGACATGGGCACGTATCGCCTCCACGTCCTGGATTGCCTGAGGTGCCCAGAGAACCCGTGTCACCTGAGAAGTCGACGCTTCGCCTCGGCGTGTTCGACACCCTCTCCAGCATCTAGCTCCGCCAACCCGCGTTCGGTCTTTGCCAAGAGCACCAGGCGCTCGATCGCGTCCTCCAGCGTGGCATCCGCTGGAAGCTTCGCGATAACCTCAAGGATTTTCTGTTTGGCGCTGCCCGCCGACATCGCCGCCTCCTTGCTGCGCTCAGCAGCACGGTTAGGATAACCGAATCGGCTGACGATCGCCGTGGATAGACCGCGTAGGCGACGAACGCTGCGGTGAGCAGCTGCGAGCGAGCGAATGCGAGCCCGCGGTCTGCTCGACTGCAAAGTTGGGCAGCGACCAGCATGCACGGCCTGGCGCTCGACCGCCATCAGTCAATGATCTTGTCCGCGCGCCGTAAGAGCGATGGCGGGATCGTCAACCCGATCGCCTTCGCGCTTCTGAGATTTATGATCAGCTCGAACTTCGTAGGCTGCTCCACCGGCAGGTCTCCGGGCTTCGCGCCCTTCAGGATCTTGTCCACGAAGGTTGCGGAGCGCCGCTCCAGGTCGAGAAAATCTGCGCTATACACGATCAGGCCGCCGACCTCTGCATACTCTCGGTTCCCGGATACGGACGGCAGGCGCGACTTCGCCGCAAGGTCTGCGATCTGTTTGCGCTGATTCAAGAGGATCGCATCGTTGAGGACGACGAGCGCGCCCGCCTGCTCCCTGGTCATCGCCGCGAACGCGGGTTCGACCGCGTCGGGAAGTCTGGCCTCCAGAGCTTGAAGCCGCACGGCCAGAGCTCGAGCTGCGACCTCCGCCTCTCGCAACAGGGCGGCGCTCCCAGGATTGTCGGGATTCCAGAGGAGGGCCACGCGAGAGACCTTGGGAACCACCTCCTTGAGCAGCTGCAGCTGTTTTCCGACAACGTCAGGGGCCATCGCCGATATCCCCGTGATGTTGCCACCGGGATGCGCAAGGTTGGGGACAAGTCCGCTTCCTACGGGATCAATCACGACCGACATGACGATCGGGATCGTTCTGGTTGCTTGTTGGGCAACCTGGCTCGCTCGTCCGCCCACCGCCACGATGACGTCCACCTTCAACTGGACCAGATCCGCGGCGAGGGCGGGGTAGCGATCGTACTTGCCTTCGGCCCAGCGGGGCTCGATGGCGATACTCCGACCTTCGAGATAGCCGAGCTCGCGCAGACCTTGACGGAACGCCTCGAAACGGCCTGACCGTGCCGGGTCGAAAGCGCCGCCGGGCGATATGTAGCCCACCCGGGGCACCTTCGCCGGCGACTGGGCGGCAGGCGAAGCCAGCGGCGCGACCAGGAAGAGCACGACCAACACGGTGGTCAGCGGGGTCGCCGCGGCTCTCACGACAGCCTGTCCCCGGCGAGCAACCAGGGCAATCCGCAGTAGTCGCTCCCCACTCGGTAGGTCGAGTTCATCGTTCCGCTGCACGCCCTCGTCTGCCCAACGTTCAGGCTTTTATCCGTCGTGCGTCGGGCATGGCGGATAAAACCAGTTGGACGAAACCCCTGGCGCCCATGGTGTACGGGGATTCTATCGTGGGGACGCCGCGGCTAGAAGGGGGACCGGTAGGTGGTGGCGGCGGGTCGGGTGGAAGGCGGCCGCCGAGCGGCAGGGCGCGTGTGGTCAGGAATGGGGCTCACGCGGGCGCGCGCGGCGTGGCCCAGGAGCACGCGATCGATGACGGTACAGACCCCGGCGCCGGCGCCGGCGGTGGGGGCCGGCGGGAGGTGTGGCGGCCGGCGGAGAGGTCGGCTCACGAGGTGTCCCAGGCCGCCGGTGCGGGCGGCAGGACGTCGAGAGCAGGACGCCCTGCTGACAGGCGGGACAGCGTTCGATGTCGAGGCCGGTCACGCGCAGCATCAGGTCGCGGGCCGACTCCGGCGGGACGACGGGCGGGGGCGGCTGGGCCAGGAGGGCCCGGCACTGGGCGAGCGCCGCCGTCCGGCGGCGATTGGCGAGCAGGCCGAAGTAGCGGATGCGGACGAAGCCGTCGGGGACGACGTGGAGCAGGAAGCGGCGGAGGAATTCGTCGACGGCGAGCAGTCGGTCGTTGGAGAGCGCGATGCGGTGGGTGTAGCGGCCCAGGTAGGCCAGCACGTGCTCGGGCCCGGCGAAGGGGGGCTTGCAGTACACGACCCAGGCCCGCCGGCGGAGCGCGGCGAGCCAGGGGGCAAATGCGGCCGGCTCGCCGAGGGGCGCCAGCGCTCCGGTGAGGTGCAGCTCGCCCCGGTCGAAGGCCTGCCGCAGCCGGGCGAGATAGCGGCCCCGGAAGACCTTCGCCAGGGCGCGGACGGGGAAGAGGAAGCCCGGCCGTGCGGGGAGCCAGCGCGCGCCATCGGGCGCGAGGGCGCCGCCGGTGACGACGCAATGGACGTGGAGGTGCTGGGTGAGGGTTTGGCCCCAGGTGTGGAGCACGGCGGTGACGCCGAGCGCGCCGCCGAGGTGGCGCGGATCGCGGCCGAAGCGGGTGAGCGTGGAGGCTGCGGCCTGAAACAGCAAGCGATAGATCAGACGCGGGTGGCTCTGGGCGAGGGGGTTGAGCGCGTGCGGGAGCGTGAAGACGACGTGGAAGTAGGGAATCGGCAGGACCTCGGCCCGGCGGGCG
>JBOHPM010000480.1:0-2979 GCA_050731715.1 Candidatus Rokuibacteriota bacterium | reverse complement strand
CCCTCCACGATGGACGCCACGATCTCGGCGCCGGGGCCGAAGCTCCGAAGGGCCTCGTGGACGATCACCGCGCGGCCCGTCTTCCGCACGGAGGCCACCACGGTCTCGCGGTCCAGGGGCGAGACGGTCAGGAGGTCGATCACCTCGCACTCGGCGCCGTCCTCCCGGGCCAGCACGTCGGCCGCCTCCCGGGCCACCCGCACCATCGCGCCGTAGGCGATGAAGGTGAGGTCATGGCCCTCGCGGACGATCTGGGCCCGGCCCAACGGCGTGGCCTCGATCTCATCGGGGACCTCTTCCTTGGCGGCATGGTAGAGGGCCTTGGCTTCGAAGAACACGACCGGATCGGGATCGCGCATGGCGCTCACCAGCAGGGCCCGGGCGTTGCGCGGCCCGGAGGGGACCACGACCTTGAGTCCGGGAACGTGAGCGTAGAACTGCTCCTCGGACTCCGTATGGTGCTCCAGCGCGCGCACGCCACCGCCGTAGGGCATCCGGATGACCATCTGGCAGTGGAAGCGCCCCTGGGAGCGGATCCGATAACGCGCGGCGTGGTTCTCGATCTGATGGAAGCACTGAAAGGCGAAGCCGGAGAACTGCACCTCGCAGACCGGCTTGAGGCCGTAGAGCGCCATCCCCACGGACGTCCCGATGATGGCCGCCTCGGCCAGGGGACTGTCGATGACGCGCTTGCTGCCGAACTTGCGGTGCAGATCCTCGGTCACGCGGAATACCCCGCCGTCCACACCGACGTCCTCGCCGATGATGACGATGTCCTCGTCCCGCTCCATTTCCTGGAGCAGGGCGAGATTCAGCGCCTTGACCATGTTCAGCTTTGCCATCGGGTCGTCTGGCGCTGCCCCCGCATCGGCGGGGAGGCCGGCTCGGGCTCCTGGGCTTGGCCCGGGCCCCGGCGCAGCCACGCGCCCAGCTCCTCGCGCTGGGCGACCAGATGCGGCGGGAGCTCCGCATAGACGTGGTCGAACATCCGGAGCGGGTCGGACGGGTCCGCGGCTTCGAAGCGCTGAACGGCCGCCGCGATCTCCTGGTCGACCTGCGCCTCTACCCCCTCCGGCAGCAGACGCCGCTTCTTGAGGTAATCGGCAAAGCGCGTGAGCGGGTCCTTGCGCTCCCACTCCCGCACCTCCTCCTCGGAGCGGTACTTGGTGGGATCGTCGGCCGTGGTGTGCACGCTGAGCCGATACGTCACGCACTCGACGAGCGTGGGGCCCTCGCCGGCGCGGGCCCGCGCCACGGCCTCCTGGCTGGCCGCGTACACGGCGAGGACGTCGTTGCCGTCCACCTGGATGCCGGGCAGACCGTAGGCCAGGGCCTTCTGGGCGATCGTGCGGGAATGGGTCTGCTTCTTCAGGGGGACCGAAATCGCCCACTGGTTGTTCTGGCACACGAAGACGACGGGGACGTGCCAGACCCCGGCGAAGTTCAGGGCCTCGTGGAAATCCCCTTCCGAGGTGGCCCCATCACCGAAGAAGGCCATGACCACGACGTCGTCCCCGCGGTACTGGGCGGCGTAGGCAAGGCCGACTGCGTGAGGCAACTGGGTGGCCACGGGAACGGTGATGGGCAGGTCGCGCTGATCGGGCGCGGGCTGACCTCCCTCCACCCGGCCGGCAAAGTACAGCAGGATCTTCTCGATCGGCCAGCCTCGCCAGACCATGGCCGCCGTCTCCCGGAAGGACGGCACCAGCCAGTCCGTGCGCTGCAGCGCGAAGGCGCTGCCGAGCTGGGAGGCTTCCTGGCCCTTGATGGGAGCAAAGGTGCCGATCCGGCCCTGGCGCTGCAGGCGCACCATACGCTCGTCCAGTCGGCGGCCCAGCACCATCGCCCGGTAGAGTTCTTGCAGTCGCTCCGGCGGGATCGCGGGCTCGAGCGCGGTGTCGAGGTGGCCGGCGGCGTCGAGGATCGACAGGTGCTCGACGGAGTGCCGGGGCTCGAGAACGCGTCTGGGCATGGCCGCTCGTCTTCATTGTACCCGTGAAGGCGAGCGGACCGGACGCTCTACCTCGCCGACGGGAATCGGGGCGGCCGCTTCTCGCGGATGGCCTGCAAGCCCTCGCGGACGTCCTCGCCCATGAAGGTCAGCATCTCCAGGGCGATCGACTGATCGAAGATGGGGCCGGCCATGCGCAGCCAGTTGTTCAGGGACCGCTTGGTCCAGCGGATCGCCTGCTGGCTGCCCGCGGCCAGCTTATCGGCGACCTCGAAGGCCCTGGTCATGAGCTCCCCGGGGGGGACGCAGAAGGTGACCAGGCCGATGCGCTCCGCCTCGCGGCCGTCCAGGAAGTCGGAGGTAAGCAGGTAGTATTTCGCCTTGGCCATGCCGCACAGCAGCGGCCACACGATGGCCGCGTGGTCGCCGGCCACCACGCCCAGGCGGGTGTGGCCGTCGGTGAAGCGGACGTTCTCGGCGATGATGCTGACGTCGGCCAGCAGGGCCACGACCAGGCCGGCCCCCACCGCCACCCCGTTGATGGCCGAGATGATCGGCTTGTCCAGATTGATCATGTTGTAGACGATGTCCGAGGCCTCGCGGATCGTGCGGGCCAGCCGCCGGGGATCGGTGGCGTTGGCCTCCACCATCTCGAGATCGCCACCCGCGGAGAAGGCGCGGCCGGCGCCGGTGACGACGGCCACCCGGGTGTCGGGGTCGGCGTCGATGGTCAGCCAGATCTGGGTGAGCTCCCAGTGCAGCCGATCGTTGGTGGCGTTGAGCACCTCTGGCCGATTGATGGTGATGAGCAGGACGCCGTTCTTGCGGCGCTCGAACAGCAGGTGCTTGTACTCGGCATAGTCCATCGGTCCTCTCCCTCCCCAGGGCTCCCCCGCGACCGGTTCCTTCTACACCGCGGGAGCGCGATTGACAAGGTCGGCGCGCCAAGGATAATGGGCCAACTTTCCAGGAGGATCTATGGGTCGACGTGCCGGGCTCGGGATCGCGCTGGTCACCCTCCTCACGCT
>JBOHPM010000479.1:0-2982 GCA_050731715.1 Candidatus Rokuibacteriota bacterium | reverse complement strand
CAAGGTCCCCAGCTTCACGCCGAGCAAGCGGGGCGGGGGGGGGCCGGTCAAGATCTTGCTGTGGCAGGCCCCCACGCTCCTCAACCCGCACTTCGCGAACGGCACCAAGGACCAGATCGCCTCCCGCGTCTTTTACGAGCCACTGGGCTCGTACGACCCTGACGGCAATCTCGTCCCGGTGCTGGCCGCCGAGGTGCCGAGCCTCCAGAACGGCCAGGTCAGCAAGGACGGGCTGTCGGTGACCTGGCGGCTCAAGAAGAACGTCGCCTGGCACGATGGCAAGCCCTTCACCGCCGACGACGTGGTCTTCAACTGGGAGTACGTGATGGACCCGGGGACGGCCGCGGTGACGGCCGGCCCCTACCGGGACATCGCGCGCATCGACAAGCTCGACAGCCACACCGTCAAGATCGTCTTCAAGAACCCCAGCCCGTTCTGGTCGGCCCCCTTCTGTGGTGGCACCGGCATGATCATTCCCAAACATCTCTTCGCGGCGTTCAAGGGGGACAAATCACGCGAGGCGCCGACCAACCTGAAGCCCGTCGGCACCGGAGCCTTCAAGTTCGTGGACTTCAAGCCCGGCGACATCGTGCGCGGCGAGATCAACGCCAACTACCACGTGACCAACCGGCCGTTCTTCGATCAGCTGGAGCTCAAGGGTGGCGGCGACGCCATCTCGGCGGCCCGCGCGGTGGCCCAGACGGGGGAATACGACTACGCCTGGAATCTCCAGGTGGAGGACGACATCCTCAAGCGCCTGGAGCAGGGTGGCCGAGGCCGGGTGGACATCGTCGCCACGGGCGCCATCGAGCACATCCAGCTCAACACCGCCGATCCGTGGACCGAAGTCGACGGCGAGCGCTCGTCCGCCAAGAGCACGCACCCCTTCCTCACCGACCCCGCCGTTCGCCAGGCCCTGAACCTCCTGGTCGACCGGGCCTCCGTGCAGGAGCAGATCTACGGGCGGACCGGGGTGGCCACGGCCAACTTCCTCAACGCCCCCGACAGGGTCCGCTCGAAGAACACCCGCTTCGAGTTCAGCATCGACAAGGCCAACCAGATCATGGACCAGGCTGGCTGGAAGCGGGGCGGCGACGGCATCCGGACCAAGGACGGCAAGAAGCTCAAGCTCGTGTACCAGACCTCAATCAACGCTCCCCGCCAGAAGAACCAGCAGATCGTCAAGCAGGCCTGCGCCAAGGCCGGGATCGACGTGGAGCTCAAGACCGTCACCGCCTCCGTGTACTTCTCGTCGGACCCGGCGAACTGGGACACCTACAACCACTTCGGCACCGACATCCAGATGTACAACACCACGATGACCGACCCCGACCCCCAGCGCTTCATGGACCAGTTCACCTCCTGGGAGGTCGCGGCCAAGGCCAACAAATGGCAGGGGCGCAACAAGACCCGGTGGCGCAACGAGGAGTACGACCGACTCTGGAAGGCCGCCGAGGCCGAGATGGATCCGGTCAAGCGGGCGACCCTGTTCATCAAGATGAACGACCTGGTCATCCAGCACGTGGTCGTCATCCCGATCGTGAATCGGGCCCGGGTGGCCGGCATCTCGAACCGGATGCGGGACGTCCTGCAGAGCGCCTGGGACGTGGACGTCTGGCACCTGCCCTACTGGTCGCGCGCCTAGCGGGTCGGGCGGAGGCCGGGTCGCGCGGCCCGGCCCCGCTCTAGCGGCATGTCCCGGTACCTCGTCCGCCGACTGCTGATCGCGCTCCCCGCCCTTCTGGGGATCAGCGTCGTGCTGTTCACCATCCTGGCCCTTGCCCCCGGCGACCCCTTCGAGGAGCTGGCCACCAATCCCAACGTCCCCGCCGAGGTCCGACTGAACTTGCGCGCCAAGTTCGGCCTGGACGATCCCCTTCCGCTGCGCTACGTGCGCTGGCTCAGCTCCATGCTGCAGGGCGAGTGGGGTTTCTCGTTTATGAGCCGGGTCAACGTCGACACCCTTATCTTGCAAAGGCTGCCGACCACCCTCGTGGTCCTCGGCTCGGCCCAGCTCCTGGGCTTGCTCATCGCGCTGCCGGTGGGAACGCTATCGGCCATGCGACCCTACTCGCTTTTCGACCAGATCGCGACCACCCTGGCGTTCATCGGCTTCTCGCTGCCCACCTTCTTCACCGGCCTGCTCTTCATCCTCTTCTTCAGCATCTATCTCGACTGGCTCCCCTTCATCTACCGCGCCGACATCGCGGCCACCGGCTGGCAGTGGTACTGGGAGCACCTCAAGCAAGCGATCATGCCGGTCACGGTGCTCGGGCTCTTCCAGGCCGCCTCGCTGACGCGCTTCACCCGCTCGGCCATGCTCGACGTGATCCGCCTGGACTACGTCACCACCGCCCGGGCCAAAGGCCTCTCCGAGCGCATCACCATCCTCAAGCACGTCACCCGCAACGCCCTCATCCCGGTGGTGACGCTGGTGGCGCTGCAGGTCCCGCAGATCTTCACGGGGGCGGTGGTGACCGAGCAGATCTTCCGCGTCCCCGGCATCGGCTCGCTGCTGATCTCGGCCATCCTGGCCAACGACACGCCGGTGATCATGGCTATCACCTTCGTCTTCTCGTGCCTGGTCGTGCTGTTCAACCTGGTGGCCGACCTCGCCTACGGCTGGCTCGACCCCCGGATCACCTTCCGCTGATGGCCCGGAACACGGCCTCGGCCGCCACCGCTCCGGCCCCGGCCCTCGCCCTGCCGGCGCCGCGCGAGACGCTCTGGGGCGAGGTGCAGCGCCGCTTTCGGCGGCACCGGCTGGCCATGTGGGGAGCACTGATCCTGGCCCTGCTGGTGGCGGCGGTGGTGGTGGGCCCGCTCGTCTACCGGGTGCCCATCAACGAGATCGACTTCCGGGCCAAGCTGCAGGGCCCCTCGTGGGCGCACCCGCTCGGGACCGACGACCTGGGCCAGGATCTCCTGGCCCGGATGCTCTACGGCGGGCGCATCTCGCTGGCCGTGGGCGTGGCGGCCATG
>JBOHPM010000478.1:0-2983 GCA_050731715.1 Candidatus Rokuibacteriota bacterium | reverse complement strand
CCGCCCGCTCGTCGACGCCGAGTCGGGCGAACTGCGGGGACGCATCCTGCTCGATGTAGACCCGCATCGACAGGTATCGCTCGTCCTGTGCCGCATCCTTCGGCCGGAAGAAGCCGACCGAGTGCTTATGCAGGTCGAGCCACGGCAAGCAGTGGTATACCCCGGCGCTGAGGTCACGCAGCGCGCGGCCATGGGCTTTGGCCAGACGGCGGGCCTTGTCGGAGGAGTGCTGGTCGGTCGGCAGCACGCGATCATCGGCTGGCCCGGCCCAGGCGACAGAGCCTGTGCCAAGCGCCGCGGACAGCAGCAGCGAGAGCAACGAGCTTGCCAGTGGTTTCATGTTGGCCCGCCTGTGCACGGGGGGTGCCAGGGCTGCGATAGCCGTGTTATCAGCCCCTTGGCCTGATGTTTCTCACCTCGCCCCGGGACAAACTGGCCCGGCGGTGACAGGCCCGCGCGGGGCCCAGCCTTCATCGCAGGCCACCGCGATGTCTTCGCGGTCGACCTGTGCCGTCTCTCCCGCCCGGTTGCGGAGGGAACAGGCCTGTGTCGGGTTTTCTCCGTGCAACGAGCGCCTGGATGATGCTACCGGTGGGCTCACCGGGTCAACCTGGGGTCCGGCGTGCTAGACTCGCGGTAGCTCGGAGGCACCATGGACCCGCTGAAGATTCACGCGATGCCGGAGCGGTTCCGCCGGCCGGTCATGATCCTGGCTTACACCGGCTGGAACGATGCCGCCGAGTCGGCCACGACGGCGGCGCGCTTCCTGGCCACGGCGTTCGGCGCGTGGAAGCTCGCGGAGATCGATCCGGAGGAGTTCTACCACTTCGGGCTCAACCGCCCGTACATGCGCTTCAAGGTCGGTTCCACGACCGACCGTGAGGTGATCTGGCCGGTCACGGAGTTCTCCCTCGCCCAGTCCGACGAGTTGCCCCGCGACCTCATCATCGGCGTCGCTCCCGAGCCGCACCTCCGCTGGAAGGCCTACTGTGACAGCGTCCTGGGCCTGGCTCGCGTGTGTGAGGTGACCCTCGTCGTGACCCTGGGAGCCCTCCTGGCCGAGGTCGCCCACACCAAGCCGGTTCGTCTGGTCGGCGGAGCCTCGGACCCCGAGCTGGCGACGCTGCTGGGCATCCGCCCGACCCGCTACGAGGGCCCGACTGGCATCGTGGGGGTGCTCAACACCGTATGCCGCCAGCGCGGCCTGCGGGCGGCCAGCCTGTGGGCCAACGTGCCGCACTACATCTCGGGGATCGAGAACCCCAGGGCGACCCTGGCGCTGGTCCGCCGCGTGCTGACCCTGCTGGGCGGCTCCGCCGACCTGGGGGAGCTGGAAGAGGCGGGCCGGCAATTCGACCAGAACCTGGCCGAGATCGTGTCCCAGAACTCCAAGGTCGCCAACTACGTCTCGAAGCTCGAGTCGCGCGAGGACGAGACCGAGCTGGATCCTGCCAGCGAGTCGCTGACCGAGCTGCCGCCGGCCTCCCAGCTCGTCGAGGAGATCGAGCAGTTCCTGCGTCGCCAGCGTCTGGAGTAGCCCGGCCCCGCCTTGCCACCGGCGCGGGCCTCCTCCTGCTCGCGCTCGCCGTCCTGTACTCCACGTCGTCGTGGGCGCACGATCTCACCGTCCGCTGGCAGCCCGGGCAGCCCCGGGTCGGGGACGTCGCCTGGCTGACCGTCCTCCGGGTGGACCCCGGCGCGACCGTGGAAGGCTCGGTAGAGGGGCGCCCCCTTCGCTTCTTCCCCTACGGGGATGGGCACGCGGCGATGGTGGGGTTCGACATCGACGTCACGCCCGGGCCCCAGACCTGGCGGCTCGCCGTCCTGCTTCCCGGCCAGCCCCCGCAGACCGCCCGGGGGCGGTTGCAGGTGCAGCGACGGAACTTTCCCATCCAGCGGCTGGCGTTACCGTCCGGCTTGGTGGACCTCGATCCGGAGACGGAGCGGCGTGCCCTCGGTGAGGGGGAGCGGTTGCGGACGCTCTATTCGAGCCTGACTCCGGAGCGCCTCTGGCGAGGCCGCTTTGTCGCTCCTGTCGGCAGCGGCGAGCCCGGCACTGGGTTCGGGGCCAGGCGAATCATCAACGGCCGCCCCCGCGCCCCCCATGCCGGCGCTGACTACTCGGCCCCCCAGGGCACCCCGGTGGTCGCCGTCAACGATGCACGGGTAGCGCTGGTCGCCGAGTACTTCTTCCCAGGTCGGCTGGTCGTTCTCGACCATGGCCTGGGTCTCTACTCCCTCTACTTCCACCTGGATGAGATCAAGGTTCTCGAGGGGGAGCGGGTGGGCCGGGGTCAGTCGATCGGGACGGTCGGAGCAACCGGCCGGGCCACGGGCCCCCACCTGCACTTCGGCGTGCAGGTGGGGCCAGCCCGGGTCGACCCCGCGACGCTCCTGGAGCTGACTGTCCGCGACTAACGCCGCCGCTTCGCCTTGCTCCGCCTCTTCGCCCCCTTCGCCCGAGCTTTGGCCTTGGCCCGCGGCTTGGCCTTTGCCTTTGCCTTGGCCTTTGCCCTGGCCTTGAGCTTGGGCTTAGGCTTCGGCCGGGGAGCGGCCGCCGCGGGCGCCTTCGGCCTGGCTGGCGCCGCTGGAGCAGGCATCGGCGGAGGCATAGGGGTCGTGCTGGGCATCCAGGGCTGCGTGTCGCCGTAGGGTCGCTCCATCATGGCCTCCCGGTCTCGAGGTTGACCTGCGCTGTTTACCCTGCACATCGCGCCCGATCGGCGCAAGCGGAATTTCGGTCCCGAGCATCATACGGCGACACGCCGTTGTGCGCGCAGGGCCTCGGCGCCGAGCGCGGCGTCGGACCACACGGCGATCAGCGAGCGGGCCAGGATCGCCCGCACCTTGCGACGACCGACCTTGATCGGGATCGCCGCCCCGACCGGATCGGGATGAGCGGCGAGCTCGCGCAGCGTGGCCAGCCCGATCAGCAGCGGCCAGGCGCAGGCCAGGCGCATCCGCCACTCCAGCCGGGGGATGG
>JBOHPM010000477.1:0-2984 GCA_050731715.1 Candidatus Rokuibacteriota bacterium | reverse complement strand
GATCGGATGCTCGAACGGCTCACGGCTCGCCTCGATGCCGCTTACGTGTGGGCCGACACGCTGGACCTCCAGCTCCGGCTCACCACCGGCGGCCGGCACGAGCGCACGCTGGCGCTGGCCCAGCCGACGCGTGAGCGCGCGGCCCTGACGGCCCTGGTCCGTGGTGAGCTCGCTGCGCGACCACCGGGGGCCGCCGTGACGGCGGTCGCGGTGAGTGCACGGACCGTGCGGGTCCCGCCCGGGCAGGGACGGTTGGGGCAGCCGCCCGCGCCGCGCCAGCGTGATCTGGCCGCGCTGACGGCCCGTCTGACCGAGCTGGTGGGTCCCGACAACTTCGGCTCCCCGCGGCTCGTCGATTCCCATCACCCGGATGCAGTGGCCCTGGTTCCCTTCGCGCCCACCGATGATGCCGATGGCACGGGTCCCGGCGTGCCCGCGAGCATGGTCCTGCGCCGGATGCGCCCACCGGCGCCGGTCGAAGTGACGACGGAAGACGATCGGCCGGTGTGCGTGCACTGGGAGGGCGCCGCGCGCGACGTCATGGCCTGCGCCGGGCCCTGGCGGGCCTCCGGAGAGTGGTGGGACGGCCGGGCCTGGGCCCGCGACGAGTGGGATCTCCTCCTCGACGAGGGCACGCTGTGCCGGCTCGCGCTCGATCGCATGGGCGGCCACTGGTTCATCGACGGCATCTATGACTGAAGAGTGGCCTCAGATCGGGCGAAGGAATGATCGGCAACGGTGATTCCGGCGGGGTGCGGGCGGGACGAAGCCCGGGTGCCCGCACCCTATAAATGTTCGTCGAGCTGCACGCCCAGTCGGCCTTTTCCTTTCTCGAGGGCGCCGAGCAACCCGAGACCTTCGTAGCCGAAGCGGCGCGCCGGGGACTGCCCGCGCTGGCCCTGGTGGATCGCAACGGGCTGTACGGGATCGCGCGGTTCCACCGGGCGGCGGTCCGAGCGGGCGTGAAGCCCGTGGTGGGCAGCGAGCTGACCCTTGACGACGGCTCGCGCCTGCCCGTGCTCGTCGAGGATCAGGAGGGATACCGCAACCTCTGCCGACTCATCACCCGGGTGAAGCTCGGCGCCCCCAAGGGCAGGGCCGTCACCACGCTGGACGACCTCGCCGCCCACGTCGACGGGCTCGTCTGTCTCACCGGCGGCGTCCACGGCCCGCTGGCGCGGCGTCTGGCCGCCGATGGCGCGACGGAGGCGCGAGCCTGGCTCGACCGGCTCGTCGCGATCTTCGGGCGCGCCAACTGTTTCGTGGAGGTGCAGCGCCACTTCGATCGTGCCCAGGAGTGCCAGCTGGAGGCGCTGGTGGCGTTGGCCCGGCACGCCCGAGTGCCCCTCGTCGCCACCAACCAGCCCCTCTATGCGCAGCCGGGCGGGCGGGCCGTTGCCGATGTGTTCACCTGCATCCGCGAGAAGACCGATCTCGACCACGCCGGCACCCGGCTGGGCCGGAACGCCGAGCGCGGGCTACGCGATGGCCCGACGATGGCACAGGTGTTCCGGGACCTGCCCGAGGCGGTCCATCAGAGCGGCGAACTGGCCTTGCGCCTGGGCTTCACGCTGAAGGACTTGGGCTACCGGTTCCCCGAGTATCCGCTGCCGCCGGGCGAGAGCGCCCAGGCGCACTTGCGCCGGCTCGTGGACGACGGTGTCCGGCAGCGCTACGGCCGGGGATCGTTGCTGGCGCGGGCGCGCCGGCAGGTCGCGCATGAGCTCGACGTCATCGGCCGGCTCGACCTCGCCGGCTACTTCCTGATCGTGTGGGACATCGTCGAGCACTGCCGCAGCCACGACATCCTGGCCCAGGGACGGGGCTCCGCCGCCAACAGCGCCGTGTGCTACGCGCTCGGCATCACCGCCGTCGATCCCGTGGGCATGGATCTCCTCTTCGAGCGCTTCCTGTCCGAGGCGCGCGGCGAATGGCCCGACATCGACCTGGACCTGCCGAGCGTCGAGCGCCGGGAGGCGGTGATCCAGTACGTGTATCGCCGCTACGGACGGCTGGGCGCCGGCATGACCGCCAACGTGATCACGTACCGGGGACGCAGCGCGGCGCGGGAAGTAGCCAAGGCGCTCGGGCTGCCGGCCCAGTTCCAGGATCGCCTGGCCAGCCTGGCCCCCAACTGGGGATACCAGGACCCCGACGACCTCCTCACCAAGCACCTGGCCGAGGCGGGATGCGATCCGCGCCACCCTCGCATCCGGGCCTTCGGGGCGCTGTGGACGCGGCTTCAAGATCTCCCGCGCCACCTCGGCCAGCACTCGGGTGGGATGGTGATCGCGGCGGGACGGCTCGACGACGTGGTGCCGCTGGAGCCCGCCACGATGCCGGGGCGGGTCGTGATCCAGTGGGACAAGGACGACTGCGCCGCGCTGGGCATCATCAAGATCGACCTGCTCGGCCTGCGCATGATGTCCGTGCTCCAGGAAGCGATCGAGCTCGTGCGCGAGACCGGTGGGGACGTCGATCTGGGGCACCTGCCGCCGGACGATGCCACCGTCTACGGGATGCTGCAGCGGGCCGACACGATCGGCGTCTTTCAGGTGGAGAGCCGGGCCCAGATGGCCACGCTGCCCCGCATCACCCCCGAGCGGTTCTACGATCTCGTCGTGCAGGTCGCCATCATTCGCCCCGGCCCCATCGTGGGCGACATGGTCCACCCCTACATCCGGCGGCGGCGCGGGCGCGAGCCCGTCAGCTATCCGCATCCCAGCCTGGAGCCGATTCTCAAGCGCACGCTCGGGGTCCCCCTCTTCCAGGAGCAATTGCTGAGAATGGCCATGGTGGCCGCCGGCTTCACCGGCGCCGAAGCGGAAGAGCTTCGCCGGGCTTTCGGCTTCAAGCGGAGCGAGCGGCGGATGGGCGAGGTGGAGCAGAAGCTCCGGGCCGGGATGGCCGCCCAGGGCATCACCGGAACTGCCGCCGACCAGATCGCGCACGCCATCACCTCGTTCGCGCTGTATGGTTTTCCG
>JBOHPM010000476.1:0-2987 GCA_050731715.1 Candidatus Rokuibacteriota bacterium | reverse complement strand
ACCCTAGCCTCGTCGTTCGGGCGCTGCGGGTCGTGGCCGACGCCTCCCAGCGGCTGGGCCGCCACGACGTGGCCGCGCGGACGCTGGAGGCGGCTGCCGCTCGCGCGCCCGCCGATCGCCGGCCCGGGCTCATGCTCGATCAGGGCCGGCTGCTGTTCCGGGCGGGACACCGCGAGCAGGCCCTCATCGTGTTCGCGAACGTCGAGGCCCGCGGCACGGAAGCGGAAGCCGCGGAGGCGGCATACCAGCGCGCCTACACGCTCGACGAGATGGATCGCGACACGCAGGCGGCGGCGCTCTACAAGGCGGTGGCCTCGCGCTATCCGACCCGGGAGCGGGCCGGCGCCGCCCTGTGGCGCCTGGGTTGGCTCGAGTACGCGCAGGGCAATGTGAAGGCCGCCGCCCAGACCTGGCTCAAGCTCATCGAGATCCCGGGCGGCCGGTCGTGGCGCGTGCCTGCGCTCTACTGGGCGGGCCGCGCGCAGGAGGAGACGGTGGGAGCGGCCACGGCGGCGCCGCTCTATCGTCGCGTGCTCCGGGAAGCTCCGCGCAGCTACTACGGCATTCTCGCCGCGCGGCGCGTGTCGCCGATCGAGGGGGCGCCGGACCCGGCGATCCGCCTCCCCGCCGACCCACGGGACGCTCTCGTCGACGACCCGGGCTTCGCCCGCGCGGATCTCCTGCGGCGGATCGGCCTCGTCGAGTTTGCGGTCCAGGAACTGGAGGACGTGGTGCTTCGCTCGGTCGGTGATCCCCTGCGGCTCTACGGCGTGTCCGGCGCCTTCGCCCAGGAGGCGCGCTACCATTTGGCCCTCCGCATCCTGCGCCGGCACTTCGGCGGCGCCGCCGTCACCGGTCACGCGGCACTGCCGCGGGCCTTCTGGGAGATGCTGTATCCTTTCGGCTGGCGAGCGGAGATCTACGAGGCAGCGGCGCGGACGGGGCTCGATCCGTTCTTCGTCGCCGCCATCGTGCGCGAGGAGTCCTCGTACTTCCCCCGCGCGCTCTCCCCGGCCGGAGCCCGGGGGCTCATGCAGCTCATGCCGCGCACGGCCCAGCCGATGGCCCAGGTCCGCGGGCTGGCCTTCGGTGACGGGGACCTGCTCGACGACCCGCGCACGAATCTCGAGCTCGGCGCCACCTTCATGGCCGGTCTCATGAAAGAGTGGCACGATCCCCGCATCGCGCTGGCCGCCTACAACGCGGGTCCGGGCCGGGCCCGGCAGTGGTGGCAGGCGCGGCGATCCAACGACGTCGAGGCCTTCGTGGAGCTGATCCCCTTCGACGAGACGCGCCACTACGTCAAGCGCGTCATGCTCGCGTGGGAGGAGTACCGCCGGATCTACGGCCCGCGCTGACTGGTTGGGGGCCCTCGCCAGGGCCCTCGATGTTCGCTCGGCGGCCGGACCGCGCGGGCTGGCCGCGGCCTGGCAATGTATATGCGACGGGATAAGCTGTGAGGCCCCGCAGCCTATCCCGGTTCGAGGGACATGAAGTGCCGAGCGTAACGTGCGGGGCGGAAAGGGCTTCGGCGTGTCTCGCGGTTGAGCGAGTCCGGGATATGCTGCAGGCGCCCGCGGTAGGTTTCGGAGGCTGGATGACACTTGAACACCATCAGGGGGAGAAATCCCAGCCCGGTCCACCGAGCCTGCTCGTTGCCGGCCGAACCACCATGTCTGCCGTTGGTGTATGGGCAGTGAAGCGTCCCCCGGTGCTACCGTCCTGCTCACACGATGCCTTCCATTTAGGCACGCACCCCGATAGAATCCCCATACTGCATGTGGCGGACCAACCCGCGGTGGGATTTAGTCCAACTGGTTTTATCCGCCGTGGCAGCCGTGATGGGCGAACTCGTGCCCGCGTACGACGCATAAAAGCCTGAACGTTCGCTGGATTCCGCTAGGCCCCACCCCCGTCGTATACTCGTGAACTGACGGCGATGAGCTTGATCGCGTTCAAGGTCGAGTCCGAGCTGGAGGAAGACGGCCGATGGCTGGCAGAGGTTGTCGAATTGCCCGGCGTCCTTGCCTACGGCGATACGCAGGGGGCGGCTCTGTCAAAGGTCCAGGCGCTAGCCCTCCGCGTAATCGCCGAGAGGCTTGAGCACGGCGAGACCGGCCCTGAACTGCTGAGTATTTCCTTCAACGCAGTATGAGCGCTTGGCCGAGCACCCGTTCCCGACGGGTGCTGGCGGCCCTCCTGAGGATTGGCTGGGTGGTCAAGCGTCAGTCCGGTTCCCACCGAACATTGTCCCGCACAGGGTGGGAAGACTTCGTGTTCGCGTTTCACGACGATGACGAAATCGGACCCCGAATGCTAGCGAGGATTGCGAAACGTACGGGGTTGCGGCCCGAGGATCTGTGAACAGACCCCACCAGCGAACAACGCGTTCGAGCAGACGCGCTTCACGCGCTGCTCACCGCGAGCGTTCGCCAGATCGGAGGCGGGTGTGGGCGGCGATGGTCTGCATGGCGTGTGAGCTCGTGCTTCATCTGAAACGTAGCCGAACTTGAACCGAGGCTGGATGGTGGCGCTGAGTCTGACACCAGCGACGGTTGCGCTCACTTTCCTCGTCGGCCTGCTGGCGGCTGAGGCGCAGCAAGTCGGAAGGCCACCACGGATCGGCATGTTGTTCCTCGGCTCGCCGTCGACTCAGGGCGTTCGCGCCGAGATCTTCCGCGAAGAGCTTCGAAAGCTTGGCTACGTCGAGGGCCAGACCATCGCGTTCGAGATCCGGTTTGCGAATGGCCAAGTGGACCGGGTGCGGGAGCTGGCGACCGAGCTCGTGAGCGCTCGCGTGGACGTCATTCTGGCGGCCGGTACGTCAGTTCTCCAGGAGATTAGGCCCGTCGCGGGAACCATCCCCATCGTGGCAACCATGGTTGACCCGATTAGCGCCGGATTCGCGGACAGCTTTGCCCGCCCCGGCAGGAATATCACCGGCATCGCCTTTGAGCTTGCGGATCTCACCGCGAAGCGCCTTTAGC
>JBOHPM010000475.1:0-2987 GCA_050731715.1 Candidatus Rokuibacteriota bacterium | reverse complement strand
CTCCTGCGCGACGCTGGGGGATCGCTCGGGGTCGCGCTGGGGCGGGCCGGCGGCAGACGCCCGCCCGCCCGCGCCAAGCGTCGCCCATCGCGGCGACGCCCGCGAACGATCCAAGGGTCGTGATAGGATTTTCGCTCGCATGATCGTCGTCGGCATCACTGAGACCCACTGCGCGACGGCAGCGATCCTCCGGGACGGAACGATCATCGGCTGCGCGTCGGAAGAGCGCTTCAGCCGGCTCAAGAACGACGGCGGCTACCCGGGGCAGGCGCTCGCCGCGCTGCTGCGCGAGCTCGCCATCTCGCCCCAGGAGATCGACCTGGTCGCCCTGGCGGGTACCAGGGCGCCGGCCCGAGCGTGGGTGAATCGCGCGCGGCACGACGAGGCCTATAGCCAGCAGTACTATCAGGTCCAGCGTGAGGGATCTTCCCGGCTCGCGCGGCGCCTGCGCAAGCTGGGGGCGCGGCTGGGTCTTGTGGCTCGTGCGCCTGGCAAATTCATGCTCTCCTCGGCCGAACGCTTCGCGCCGATCACCGACCACCTTAGTCTCGGCGCTGACCGCATCGTGACCCTCGATCATCACGCGTGCCACGCGGCGGCGGCGTACTACGGCGCCCCGTTCTCTGGCGAGCCGAGCCTCGTGCTCACCCATGACAACTCGGGCGACGGCCTCTGCGCCACCGTCTCCAGCGCCGCGGGCACCGCGCTGGCGCGCCGCGAGGCCACCCCCAGCGCGCCGGGCTCGCTGGGATCGTTCTACTCCTTCGTGACGCTGCTTCTCGGGATGAAGTTCAGCGAGCATGAGTACAAGGTCATGGGGCTCGCGCCGTACGCGCCCGCCGGGACAGCCGAGCGTGCCGCCGCCGCCCTGGGCGAAGTCTTTGGCTTCGTCGAGGGCACCCCGTGCCTGTTCACCTGGAAGCGTCGGGACCCGCGGTATCGCCTGCTCCGAGAGGCGACGCTCGGACTCCGCTTCGACGCCATCGCCGCGGGCGCCCAGGGCCTCCTCGAAGAAACGCTCCTGCGCTGGGCGCGCCTGATGCGAGCGCGGTACGGCGGTGAACGCCTGGCCTTGGGCGGAGGGACATTCATGAATGTCAAGGCCAACCAGCTCCTCGCAGCGGAGGACTGGGTGCGGGACATCTTCGTGTTTCCGTCCTGTGGTGACGAGTCGAACGCGATCGGCGCTGCCTATCTCGGCTATCTTGAGCTGTGCCACCAGCGCGGTCTGGTGCCGGCGCCGCGTCCCTTCGGCTCGGCCTATCTCGGGCCGGCCATCGTCGACCACGATGTGGAGACGTTGATCCGGGCGCGCGCCCTCGCGGGCCGCTACCGCGTCAGCGAGCCCACGTCGATTGAGGCGAAGATCGCCGAGCTGCTCGTCACGGATGGCGTCGTGGCGCGCTGCGCGGGACGGATGGAATTCGGGGCGCGAGCCCTCGGCAACCGGTCGATTCTCGCCAACCCGTCGGATCACCGTGTGGTGGCGCTCATCAACCGGATGATCAAGAATCGCGACTTCTGGATGCCCTTCGCGCCCACGATTCTGCACGAGCGGCAGGCGGATTACGTGGAGAATCCGAAGGGCCTGGCCTCGCCCTACATGATGCTCGCGTTCGCCACGGACCCCAAGCGCCGTGACGAGATCGTCGCCGCGGTCCATCCCGCCGACGGCACCGCCCGGGCCCACATCCTCGACGAGGCGTCGAACCCGTCCTACTACCGCATCGTCCGCGAGTTCGAGGGGAGGACGGGCATCGGGGCGGTGCTCAACACGTCCTTCAATCTGCACGGCGAGCCGGTCGTCTGCTCGCCCGAGGATGCGGTGGATACCTTCGAGCGCTCGGGGCTACGGCATCTGGCGCTCGGCCGGTTTCTGATCTCGAAGAGCTGAGCGGGCCGGTACGCGACCCGCGAGATCGCCAAGGAGCCAGGGTCATCCCAGTATCACGTCACGCCCCAGGGCCGCCACGCGTCGAGGTCTCGGCGACTGAACCAGTTGCGGCGTCTGAGCGGCTGTGCTGTCATGGGGCCTCTCGAAGGGCCTGGATCATCGAGATCGGAGGACGCGTATGCGCCTGGCCGGCAAGGTCGCGATCGTCACGGGGGGAGGCAGTGGCATCGGACGAGGGATCGCCATGGCGCTGGCCCGCGAGGGGGCCGACGTGGCCATTCCCGACATCCAGGTTCTGAACGCGGAGAAGGTCTCCGACGAGATCAAGGGGCTGGGCCGCAAGGCGATGGCCATGAAGGCCGACGTCACCAGCTCCGCCGACGTCAAGACCATGATCGACCGGACGCGCGAGTCCCTGGGCAAGATCGACATTCTCGTCAATAACGCCGGCATGGCCGCGCCCCCGGGCATGCCCTTCACCAACAACACCGAGGACGACTGGGACCGCGCCTTCGCCGTCAACACCAAATCGGTGTTCCTGACCTGCAAGGCCGTGGCGCCCTACTTCATCGAGCGCAAGGCCGGGCGGATCATCAACATCGCGTCGATCGCTGGGCCCCTGGCCGCGGTCACCATGCCGGCCTACAGCGTGGCCAAGCAGGGCGTGATCACGTTCACGCGCGTCGTGGCCAAGGAGCTGGCCGCCCACCGGGTCACTGTGAACGCGATCTGTCCGGGCGTGCTGTGGACGGACTTCTGGCAGAAGCTCGCGGCCCACATCGCGCAAACCAACCCGGCCTTCGCCGGACTGACGCCTCGGCAGGTGTTCGACAAGCGGGTCAGCGATATCGTGCCGATGAAGTGCGAGCAGGAGCCCGAGGACATCGGCGCCGCCGCGGTCTTCCTGGCCTCGGAGGAAGCGCGTTACATCACCGGCCAGGCCCTCATGGTCGACGGCGGCTGTGTGATGTGGTAGTGCGAGGTGAGCCGCGTCGAGCGGCGAGACGAGCGGTGAAATGATCGAAGTATGCGAGGGATGATCGACAACGCGAGGTAGGTCGGAATGGACTTCGATTTCACGCCGGAGCAGGAG
>JBOHPM010000474.1:0-2990 GCA_050731715.1 Candidatus Rokuibacteriota bacterium | reverse complement strand
AAAGGCCGGTGCCCGCGTCACAACGGACCGCAGAGCCGCCGGGCAAGTGGCCAGGCTGGCACGCTCGGGGGCTCTCCCCCCCGTCGATGTCCCCACGGTCGACGATGAAGCCATGCGCGATCTCACTCGGGCGCGCGAAGAGACCCGCAGCGCTCGTCAGGATGCCCAGTGCCGTCTCAACGCCTTCTTGCTGCGACACGAGATCCGCGACCCCGGCCGGGCCACCTGGACCCCGGCCCATCGCCGATGGCGCGCTGAGGTGGTCTGTCCGACCCCGGCGCCGCACATCGTCTGTCAAGCATCCGTCCGCGCCGTGACCGCACCCCCCGAACGCCTCCAGCGTCTCGACCAGGAACGCCAAGAGCGGGTCACCTCGTGGCGCGTGCGCCCTGAGGTCGACGCGCGCCAGGCCTGGCGCGGCGTGCAGTGCACCGTGGCGGTCACCATGGTGGCCGCACTCGGCGACCGCACCCGCGTCGATACCCCCAGCGCACTGATGAAATGCTTGGGTCTGATGCCCTCGGAAGACTCCACTGGCGCGCGCCGCCGCCACGGTTCGCTTACCAACGCTGGCCACACCCATGCGCGTCGCGCCCGGGTGGAAGGCGCTTGGGCGTCTCGCGATCCGGCGAACGTCAGCCGGCCTCTCCAACTCAGCCTGGCACAGCCACCCAACGCCATCCAGGACATCAGCTGGAAGGCCCAGGTGAGGCGCTGTCACCGTTACCGAACACTGCGCGCCCGCGGGCAACACGCCAACCAGGTGGTCGTGGCCATGGCCCGTGCGCTGATTGGGTTGATGTGGGCGATGGCCAAAGCGGGTCCCGTCGCCCCTGAAGCCTCATTGGTGGATGATCATTGACGCGCCACTGAGCAGGTTTCCCCACGTGCATCGGCAGAGCCGCCGCCCCGGTGTGGGTGTACCCCTCGCCGGCGGGAAGAGACCCCTAGGGCCGACTCGGGCCTCGAGCGAGGCCGGCCCCCGACGGAGGCACGTCCGGTGGGACCCAACCCACGGAGAGCCGCCGGATCACCCGTCGGAGGTTCCTGGCTCCGGCTCTGCCGATGCCTGGCGGAAAAACACACCATGAAAACCTACAAAAGTCGCTGACACCTCGTGACCTCGGACGTCATAGCAACGCCTGCGGTGAGCTGCGCCCAAGAGCCGCAGCGACGCAGGAGCGGAGGCTGTTGGGCGTCGGCTCCAGTGCGATGTTCGGCGCGGCTGGAAGCGGGAGCGCAGCGGACGCTGGAAGCCGTCGTCTGCAGGCCTTTGTTCGGCGCAGGAGCTGGTAGGGATATGGCACGTACCGCCTCGCCGCATGACGCTGACCTTCAGCCGCCAACAGGCCCACCATCCTGGGTGGTCGAGGGGCTGGCTAGCGACGACCGCTGCCCAACAGCATCTCCATTTCCACTGCGAATGGCCCGTCGGATTCCGAAGGCAACAGCCCGCGCCTCACCTCGTCGCGGACAGCTCGTCGGTCGTCGGGGGAGAGCGCGAGGTAGGTTGCCCCGGACAGCCCACCTCCCGCCTCCATTGCCGCCCAATACTCTTCGAGGGAATCGAACGAAAGCGTGCGCAGCTCCCGAGTCACGCAGACATCCCGGAAGGTCGCGTCAAGGAGCAAAGCTTCGAGCCGGTGCGGATCACTGAGCGCGAAGTTCCACGCCAAACCGGCCCGTCCCGGAGGCAGATACCGTCGAGCGCGTTCGAAGACCCTGCCGTATACGGTCCGATCCGGCGTGGTGGTCACACAGACCGCCACGCGCCCCGAGGGGCGGAGCACACGCCGGAACTCCGCCAGCCCACGGGCCGCGTCTGCGAAGAACATGAGCCCGAGGAGGCAAATCACGGCATCGAAGCTGGCGTCGCGGCACGCAAGCGCCTGGCCGTCCATCGCCACGAGTCTGACGGGCAGCCTCTCCGCATGCCGCTTCGCCCTCTCCAGCATCGGGAGAGAGAGGTCTGTTCCCAGCACCAGGCCTGACGGGCCGATGAGCGCGGCAGCCTCGAGGGCAGCGGGCCCCGCACCGGTGGCGACGTCGAGCACACGCTGCCCTGCGGTGATCTCGGCGGCGGCGAGAAGGGCCGGTACGTATAAGGCCGATCCCCGCACCGAAAAGCGGTCCCAGGCCGACGCACCAGAGTCGAATGAAAGCTTCGTCATAAGGGAGGCTGCCATACGTTCTCCTTCAAGGTGCGAGTATGCTGTACTCGACGTGGGTCATGGTGCGGACGTGACGCTCAGCTGAAACTAACCTCTTCACGAGCGCCTCCTTTCTTGAGAGTTGCAAAGGCGCCGCCGAACGCTGGCGGTGAGCCGCGCCTGGAAGCCGGAGCGAGGCACGAGCGCAGGCTGTAAGGCGTCGGCTGCAGGCCGTGGTTAGGCCCCACCTTGGCCACCGAGACGAGGCAAGGGATACCTCCGACTGCGCTTGCAGATCATGCCACCTTGCCTGGCGGGGGTGCGAGGCGCCGCATGTGCTCAAGAATGGCGGCAGCGTGGCCACCGTCCAGCGCTTCAGTGGCCCTGACAGCGGCGGCCTGCAGATCGGATGCTGCCCCCGCGACCTAGAGAGATGCCGCCGCCGTCATCACGGCGGCCGAGCGGATCGCGCCCGTGGCACCGCCCAGTGCGTCAAGCATGCGCTGGGCATTCTCCCTCGGCGTCCCGCCGCGCAGGCCCGCCGCGTCCGCCTCCGCCACACCGAAATCCACCGGCCGCACGTCGTAGCTCTGGACCGCACCACCCTGCAGCTCGGCCACATGCGTCAGGCCCGCTGGGGCGAACTCGTCCAGACCGCCTGCGCCGTGCACGACGAGGGCCCGTACGGAACCCAACTGGCCGTGCGCCCGCGCCAGGAACTCGCAGTACTCGGGCGCAAACACCCCATTGACGTGCAAGCGTATCCCCGCAGGGTTCGTGAGCGGCCCCAGGATGTTGAACAGGGTCCGAAACCCGAGCTCGCGACGCGGTCCCGCCACA
>JBOHPM010000473.1:0-3005 GCA_050731715.1 Candidatus Rokuibacteriota bacterium | reverse complement strand
CACCGTCCGGTTCGCGTACTTCTCCGGCCTGCAGTCGTGGGCGCCGATCCTCATCCCCGTGCTCTTCTTCGTCCTCGGCAACATCGCCGGCGTGCTGGTCCGCGGGCTGGCCGAGCGTGCCGGCCGGTTGATCACTGCGCGCGTGCACGTGGGCGGCACTCAGCCGGCCCGGGAGAGTGGCGCGCTGATCCGGCGCGAGGCCCTGACTCGCATCGTTCCCGGCGAGACCACCTACCAGGAGGTGATCCGCCTGATGGGTGGGCAGCCGGAGGAGCACGAGCGCCTGGATGATCCCGAGGGCAAGACACTTGTATACCGGGGCCGGCGGACCATTCCCCACCGCCGCCGCAACTTCGGCTGGTTCGCCACCGTGAAGGGATGGGACGTCGAGGATCACGACGTGGAGATCGTGCTGCGCGACGGGGTCGTGCGCGACGTCCAGGCCCGCGTCCGGCGCCGCCATCCCAGTCACCCCGAGAGCGGCTGACCAGCGCCGCCCATCGCCTCTCCTGTACTCTGACGCCCATGGCCGCGTCCCGCCGTCGCCGGTTCCTCGCGGCCGCCGCGCTCGTGCTGGGCCTCGCCGCGGCGGCGGGGGTCGGCGCCTGGTGGTTCGCCCGTACCTACGGCCCATCGATCACGAAGGAGCGGATCGAAGCCGGCCTGGGCGCGGCCCTGGACCGCCCCGTGCGCATCGAGCGCGTCGTGCTGCGCCTCTGGCTGGGCCGTCTGGCCCTCGAAGGCGTCACCGTAGGGACGTTCCTGGAAGCTCGCCACATCGACGTACACGCGGGGATCAGCAGCCTGTGGCGACGGGAGCTCGTCCTCTCACGCATCCGGCTCACCGACGTCACGGTGCGCCACGTGGCGACCGGGACGGGAGGCGCGATGCAGCCGCTCGCCGTGCCCGAGCGCATCGCGCTGGGGCCCGTGAGCGTCGTCGTCAAGGTGGTCGAGCTCGACAAGCTCGGTCTGGACTACCAGGAGCCGGCGACGGGACGCCGCCTGGTGATCGAGGACGCGACCATCACCCTCCGCCCGGTCGAGGGCGCGCTCGACTTCGTCGGCGGGGCGGCCCGGCTCCGGATCGCGGCGCCCGGGCTCGACGAGGTCTTCGACGCCGTCGAGGCCAGCGGGCGACTGGCCCCGGATCGCCTCCGCGTTCGAAGCGCGCGCACACGGTGGGCCGACGCGACGCTCCGGCTGCAGGGGGAGGTGGCATCGCCCTTCGGCTCCGCCGAGCTGGCCCTGGATCTCGACGCGGAGCTGCCGCTGGCCCGGCTGGTCTCACGCCTGGGCACGGCGCTGGCCGTCGAGGGCACCGCTCGCGTGCGCGCCGCCGTACGCGGGGCGTGGCCTGGCGTGACCGTCGCCGCCACCGCCACTGCCCCCGACGTGACCGTCGGCGGCCTCCGGGCCCGCCGGATCGCCGTCGAGGGGCGCTGGCACGAGGGCGAGGTGACGGTCAGCTCCCTGACCGCCCAGGCCATGGGAGGCACGGTGCGCGGCTCGCTCGTCCTGCACCCGGATCGCCCGGGGCAGAATCGGGTGCGGGCGCGCCTGGTGGAGGTCTCCCTGGCCGAGTTGGAGCAGGCGACCGGGCGTGCGCTCGGGCTCGCCGGCCGCGCCACGCTCGAGGCCGAGCTGCTCGGCGACCTCCGGGAGCCGACGACGGCCCGAGGCTGGCTGCGTCTGGAGCCGAGCCCGATGGCGTTCCCCGGCCCGCTCGCCGGATTGGGCGCGGCGACGGTGAGCGGCGAGACCCGGCTCGCCGATGGTGTCCTCGACATCAGCCGGGCCGAGGCCCGCTGGACAGCCGCGCGCGTGGAGCTTCGCGGCCCCGTGACGCTGGAGGGACCACGCGGCCTGCGCGCCGCGGTGTGGACGGATCTGCGCCCGCTGGGCCGCCTGCTCGGGTGGCAACTGGATCTCTCGGGCGAGGCGACGGCTGACACCGAGCTACAGGGTCGCTGGCCATGGCCACAGATCAGTGGCCAGGCTCGCGTACCGGCCCTCACCGCCGCCGGCGTTCGCCTCGAGCGAGTCGCGGTCGGGTTCAGCTTCCGGGACAACGTCGCGCGGATCGAGCGGGCCCAGGCCATGCTGGGCGAGAGCGAGGTGCGGGCCAGTGGGCAGCTGGCCTGGCTCGAGGCGGGAGCCAGCGCGGGCACGGCGGCCGAGCGCCTGCGGCTCGATCTGGACGTCGGAGCGCCCTCGGCCCGCGTCGAGGACGTCAACCGCTGGCTACCCGAGGCGGGGCGGGGCAGCGGCCGCTTCACGCTCACCGGACGGCTCACCGGGGTGGCGGCGCGCTGGCGCGGCGCGGGTCAGATCGAAGCCGCCGCGCTGACGCTGCGTCATCCCCTGGACCGGCTGCAGGCTCAATTCGGCGTCGATGCCCAGGGGCTGGAGATCTCCACGCTGACCATGCGCGCGCTCAATGTCCCGGTGACCGGTAACGGGACCTGGCGCTGGGACGGCAGCGGACGCCTGGCTGCAGACCTGGGCCCCGCCCGGCTGGCCGAGCTGCCGGGGCTCGATCCGCGCCTCAGGCTGGCCGGATCAGCCTCGGGCCGGGCGGCCCTCATCTCCGATGCGGGGCGAGTGTCGGGCTCGCTGGACCTCGTGGGATCCGACGTCTCGGCGATCGGGCTGGCGCTCGGCGCCGGCACGGCGCGACTCGCGCTGCGGGCCGACGCCGTCGAGGGTCGGATGGACTTCCCCGGCGCGCGGCTCACGGCGACGGCCGCCGGACGGCTCGGGGAGCGCGAGTTCCTCGCAGTCCACGCGCGCCTGGAGGATGCCGACGTGGCCGCGGTGCTGCAGCAGGCGGCGCCGGCCCTGGCCGACACCGTCGCGGGTCGAGCCACGCTCAAGGCCGAGCTCGTGATTCCTTTCGCCGACCCGGCCCGGGCTCAGGGCCCGATCGTCATCGACCCGCTGCGGCTCGTCGTGGCGAACGAGGCCTGGCAGAATCGGAGCCCGGTGCTCCTGCGGCGCACGCC
>JBOHPM010000472.1:0-3014 GCA_050731715.1 Candidatus Rokuibacteriota bacterium | reverse complement strand
ATGTCTATACGAGTGGTAGCCGGCCGAGAAACGCGATCGTCCTTACGTTCAGAGGTTGTGTGTCCGTTGATTGGCAATCGTCCTTCATGTGCTTCATTGCAGCGGCAGAAGCCATGCTGACGTATTCTGACAAGCCCGGCATCACGGCGCGCCTGGCAAACGCGTACGGGCGGCTTGTGGCCAAGTCTGCGTCGGACCGCAACGTCGCGGCGATCGAAACCGGTCGAAACGAAGCCTCCTCGATCTCGCTGAGTGCTCACACCTGATCCGAGGCCTGTGGCGCATCGTGTTGGAATCGGAGCACCTCCGCACGGCTCTGGAACGCGACGACACCCGACGGCAGTCTTTCTTCGAGAAGCGGTAGGCCAGCCCGCCCCGCCAACGGTGCGTGATCAGGCGAGCAATTGGCGTGCTAGAATCGCGTGCAGTCATGGATGAAATTCGCGCGAGCATCGACCGTGTGCGCGAGCGCATCGCCCGGGCCGCCGAGCGCGCCGGGCGCCGCGCGGACGACGTGCTGCTGGTCGGGGTCAGCAAGACCGTGGACGCCGACCGCATCCGCCGGGCCGTCGCCGCGGGTCTGCCCGCCCTCGGAGAGAATCGCGTGCAGGAAGCCGGCGAGAAGATCGCGCTCCTGGGCCGCCCGGTGCCCTGGCATCTGATCGGGCACCTGCAGTCCAACAAGGTCCGTGACGCCCTCGAGCTCTTCGACGTGATCCACTCGCTCGATCGGATGGATCTGGCCCGCGAGTGCGATCGTCGGGCCCGCCTGCGGGGTCGACCCCTTGCGGCGCTGCTGCAAGTGAACGTGGCCGGCGAAGTGTCCAAGGGCGGGTTCGCTCCGGACCAGGTCGCCGGGGCCGTCGAGGCGGTCGGCGCGCTCGATCACCTTTACCTGCGTGGGCTCATGACGATTCCGCCGGCGGTGGAGCGGCCCGAGGAGGCCCGGGGCTGGTTTCGCACGCTGGCCCAGCTTGCCAAGCGGCATGCGCTAGTCGACCTCTCGATGGGCATGAGCGCGGATTTCGAGGTGGCGATCGAGGAGGGGGCCACGATGGTGCGCGTGGGCACCGCGATCTTCGGGCTCCGGCCTGCGCGGCCGGAGCGAGCCGCGCCATGAGCCTGAAGGGCAAGAAGGTCGGCTTCGTGGGCTCCGGCAACATGGGGGAGGCCCTCATCCGGGGCCTGGTGGCCGCCAACGTGGTGCCCGCCGACGCGGTGTGGGCCAGCGACGTGCGCCCCGACCGCCTCAAGGAGCTCGATCGCAAGTACGGCATCCAGCTGGCGTCCGACAACAGTCAACTGGTACGGCAGGTGGACGTGGTCATCCTGGCCGTCAAACCTCAGATCATGGCGGCCGTGCTTCGCGAGATCGCGCCGGCGCTCAGCCGCAAGACGCTCGTCATCTCGCTGGCCGCCGGTGTCTCCACGGCCCGCATCCGAGCGGCGCTAGGGCGGGAGGTCCGTCTCATCCGGGTCATGCCCAATACGCCGGCGCTGGTGCTGGAAGGCGCCACCGCTATCGCCAAGGCCGAGGGCCTCGAGCCCGGCGACCTCGACACCGCCAGCGAGATCTTCAGCGCGGTGGGCCGGGTGGTGGTGCTGGAGGAGGAGCTCATGGACGCCGTGACCGGGCTCTCGGGCTCCGGTCCCGCCTACGTGGCCCTCGTGCTGGAGTCGTTGGCCGATGGCGGCGTCAAGATGGGGCTGGACCGGATCACCGCCATGACGCTGGCCACGCAGACCGTGCTGGGCGCGGCCAAGCTCCTGCTCGAGACCGGGATGCATCCGGGCGCCCTCAAGGACATGGTGAGCTCCCCCGGCGGCACGTCGATCGCGGGGATCTCGGCCCTCGAAGAGGGCGGTATCCGCACCACCTTCATCAAGGCGGTGGAGCGCGCGACGCAGCGGTCCCGCGAGCTGGGGCAGGGACCGGCCTGATGTTCGTGTTCAGCAACCTCGTCCTCACGCTGGCCCGTTTCCTGGAGCTGGCGCTGTGGGCGTACTTCTGGATCATCATCGCGCGGGCCGTGCTGTCGTGGGTGAGCCCCGACCCGTTCAACCCGATCGTGCGATTCCTCTATCGCGTCACCGAGCCCGTGCTGCGGCCCATTCGGCAGCGGCTGCCCACGCTGACCATGGGGCTCGATCTGGCCCCCATGGTGGTGCTGCTGGGGATCTATGTTCTCGAGTCGTTTCTGGTCGGCTCGCTGCGCGACCTGGCCTTCAGCCTGAGGTAGCCGGAGGATCCGATGCGGTTGACTCCCCTCGATATCCGACAGCAGCAGTTCACGGTCCGGATGTTCCGGGGCCTCGATCCCCAGGAGGTCGACGCCTTCCTCGAGGACGTGGCCGAGGACTTCGAGGCGGTGCTCAAGGACAACGCCTTGCTCCGGGAGCAGATGACGGCCCTGGAAGAGCGCAGCCGCGGGTTGATCGATCGTGAGAAGGCGCTGCAAGATACTCTGCTGACGACCCAGCGCCTGGCCGAAGAGATGAAAGAGAGCGCCCGCCGCGAGGCCCAGCTTATTATGCGCGAGGCCGAGCTCAGGGGCGACAAGTTCGTGGAGGATCTGCGGGCCGAGGAGGCGCGCATCCGCAGCGACATCAACGAGCTCAAGCGGGCTCGCCGGCAGGTCGCCGAGGATCTGCGGGCGACGCTGGAGCGCTACCATCGAATCTTCGCGGCCGACCTCGCCGACGACGGCCAGAAGGACGATGCCGACGGGCACTAGGGCCACGCTGGTGCGGGTGCGCGTGCAGCCACGGGCGTCCCGGGACGAGATCGTGGGCTGGCGGGCCGACGACGTGCTCGGCGTGCGGGTGAGGGCCGCGCCGGTCGACGGCCAGGCCAACGCCGCGCTGACCGGGCTGGTGGCCGTCCGGCTCGGGGTGCCACGCGCGGCGGTCACGGTGGCGCGGGGCGGGCGCGGGCGCGACAAGCTGCTGCGCGTGAACGGTCTGAGCCGGAGTGAGGTCAGAGACCGGCTGAGTGCAGTAGGAGGATCATGAGG
>JBOHPM010000471.1:0-3023 GCA_050731715.1 Candidatus Rokuibacteriota bacterium | reverse complement strand
CGGGGCTTCCACTGGGCGTACGGCGACCTCGCCCACCCCGAGGCCCTGGAGCACCTCGGCCTCGAGCACGCGACCGTCATCGTCACGACGATCTCCGACACCTTCCTGAAGGGCATCACCACGCGGCGCCTCGTGGCCAATCTCCGCCGGATGGCGCCCAAGGCGACGATCGTGATGACGGGCGAGGAGCGCACCGACGCCGATGAGCTCCTGGAGGGCGGGGCCGACCACGTCCTTATTCCCGGCGAGATCGCCGGTGAGCGGGCCCTGGAGCTTCTGCAGCAGGCGGGCGACCGCGGCTAGGACGGGCGGCCCTCAGGGTCGGACGGCGGGCGCCTCCATCGGCATCCCCCGCGCTCGCCACATCAGGAAGAGCTCGAGATCGACGAATTCGGGGGCCCCGAAGGCATAGGGCTCGGCGCGCATGCCGACCAGACAGTTCCGCAGCCGCCGCTGGAGCGAGCCCAGGCTCTGCCACTCCAGCCGGTAGAGGGGGTACCCGGTCGGATGCGCCTGCGGGATGACGTTGCCGGCGAGCTGCCGGCCCCAGTTGGCGTCGTGACACTGGGTGCACGAGAGGTTGAGCTGTCCCTGGCGGCGCTCCCAGGTGGCGCGGCCAGCATCCAAGAAGGGCCGGCTGCGCGTGTCGATCGCGAGATCGACGGGCAGGCCACGGGACTGGCGCGCGACGTACGCGGCCAGGGCCAGCAGCTCGCGACTCTCCCACGCCAGCGGCGGCGCCTGCTGCCGATCGGCGCGGCAGACATTGATGCGCTGCTCGAGATTGATCGGTCGGCCCCGGGCGGGATCGAACGTCGGGTAGCGCGCCGCTACCCCCTTCATGCTCGCCCGGGCATCGCCGTGGCAGTCGGCGCAAGCCCGGCCGACGGCGCCGGTCTGGCGGCTCCAGGCCGCTCCGCCTTCGAGCACCCAGAGCAGGCCCGGATTGGCGGTGTCGTCGTCCTGCATGGCGCGCGTCTGGGGGCTCATGAACTCGTAGCCCGACCGCCGGTCGGCGCTGGGACTCTCACCGGCGACCGCCGACGCCGCGATCGCGATCGCCCCGACGAACAGGATGGGGGGCCCCGAGATGGTCCCCCAAACCCCCCAACTCGCGGAGCACCCCGGCGAAGCCGTGGCGCTCCTCGATTCCCCCACCTAGTCGACCGTAATGGAGGCGGACTCCGTGACCGAGAAGCCGTTGTCGCCGGTCCAGTGAAACTGGAGGGTCCCGCTCTCGGTGGCGACCGTCGAGAACACGATGAAGGGATTGGCGGCGATGGCGGGGTGCAGCTCGGCCCGGAAGACCTCCGTGCCGTTGAACGTGCACACGAAGCGCCGGACGATGTCGCGGGGGATCACCGCCCCCAGCTGGGTGCGGCGGTGCCCGGTCTCCATCGGGTGCGAGATCAGCGTCTTGATCTCGATGACCTCGCCACGCCTGGCCCTGGGCGGCACGTTGATCAGGGCGCTGGCCATGGCTAGATCGCGAACCCGCCTTCCAGACAGGCGGCCAGGGTGACCACGACGTCGGCGCTGTCGGACCAGAAGGTCCCATCGCTCAGCTCGCAGATCGCGACCACGATCTGCGAATCGGCCAGCCGGACGCGGGTCGCCACCCGGGCCCGCCCGGAGCGCGGCCCCAGGTGGAAGCCTGCCACATTCGGCTGGGGGTTCTTCTCCGTGAAGACGTGAACAGCCCGCACGTGGTCGGCCTCGGTCATCGGGCTGTCGACGCTGACCGTGAGGAGCACGGCGTTGCCGTTCTCGATGAGCGGCGGTATCTCGAGCGTCACCTTGCCGGGAGTGACCCGGGCCTGGCCCACCACCTTGCGGATGGCGTCCTGCATCTGGGCGGGGGTCGCCCGGGCCGGCCGGATCGCCATGACGGCCCCGAGCCCCAGGCCGGCCGCGACGCCGCCGGCCACCCGCAGGAACTGACGGCGGGAAGTGAGGCGTTGCATTTCAGTCCCTCAACGTCATCAAGAAGGCTACCACGTCCTCGATCTGCTCGGCGCTCAGGATCGGCTTGCCCCGCCAGGCTGTGGCCACGCGGGCCAGTCCCTCGGTCCGATGATACGCCGGCATGATCGTCAGCCGGTTGATCCGGCTGGAGTCGACGATCCGGAGCCGCAGCTGACCCTCGGACCACCGCCGGCCGGCGCCGGTCAGATCGGGCGCCAGATTGCCCTGGAAGCGCTCCTCCGGGAAGGGTCCGCTGTGACAGAGCAGGCAGAGACCGACCTGACGGTTGACGACGATGGCCCGGCCCCGCGCGGCATCGCCCCGGGCTCGCGTGAGGGGCTCCGGCATCGCGTCCTGGCCGCGCGCCCCGCCGGGCAGCAGGCAGCAGGCCGCGACGATCGCGGCCAGCGCCCACCTCACCCGAAGACCTCCGCGGTGATGGTGCGGAACCAGGCCTCGGCCAGCACCGCCTCGGCCGCGCGGGCCCCCCGTGGCGCGCTGGCCGGGCTGACCCCGCCGGAGCCGGGGACATCGGCCAGCTGCCCGCCCATCGGCTGGTAGACGCCGGCGACCGAGATGCCGTAATCGGGCGCCACCAGGCTGTAGCAGGTGTTGATGAGCTTGGGGGCCGACGGGGCCGCCCCCGTGACGAGACGGGCGACGGCCGCCGCACAGGTCTTGGCCTGGGAGTTCGCGGCAAAGGCCGACTTCGGCATCGCCCCGGCGATGGCGGCGTCACCGATGACGTGGATGCCGGCCTGCAGCTTCGACTCGAACGTCACCGGATCGATCGGACACCAGCCCGTGCGGTCGGCCACGCCCGCGACCTCCGCGATGCGGCCGGCCTTCTGCGGGGGGATGACGTTGGCCACCGCGGCCTGGTGCCGGCCGAAGTCGGTCACCAGGGTGCGGGTCGCGGGGTCCACCGCGGTGACGTTGCCGCCCTTGGAGAGCGGTACCCACTCGAGCAGACCCGGGTAGAGCTCGGCCCAGGCGGCCTGGAACAGGCGCTGCTTGGAAAACGTGTCCTTGGCATCGAGCACGATCAGCTTGGAGCG
>JBOHPM010000470.1:0-3034 GCA_050731715.1 Candidatus Rokuibacteriota bacterium | reverse complement strand
GGGCGCGACGATGCTCGTGCCCCCACCGTGGCGCGAGGCCTTCGGCCAGGCCAAGCCGTACAAGCTGGGCACGCTCCAGCCCCTGTCGGGGACGGCCGCCGCCGGTGGCAAGACGGCGCTGGTCGGTGTGCAGATGGCGGTCGAGCGCATCAACAAGGCCGGGGGCCTCGGAGGCCGGCCGATCGAGCTGCTCGTCGCCGATTACGAGTCCAAGCCCGACGTGGGTCGCCGGAAGGCGGAGAAGCTCGTCGTCGACGACAAGATCGACTTCCACGTGGGCGGTTATCTCTCCAACGTCTGCCTGGCCTGCATGCCCGTGTACGAAGAGCACCGCCTGGTCAACATGGTCAGCGTGTGCCTGGACACCACGATCACCACGACCAAGTGCAGCCGTTACACCTTCCGGCCGTTCGACTACGCCCCGGCCCAGGCGGTCGCGATCTCACCGTACCTCATCAGCAAGATGGGCAAGAAGTGGCACATCGCCTACCTGGACTACGCGTGGGGTCAGTCGACGCGCGACGCCTATGTTCAGCAGATCAAGAAGGCCGGCGGCGAGGTCGTGGAGACGACCGGCATTCCACTCGGGACCGCCGACATGGCTCCATTCGTCTCGAAGATCAGCGGCAGCTTCGACGGCCTCTTCGGCATCTTCTTCGGCGCCAACGCCGTCAACTTCACCAGCGCGATCTACGACCTCGGGCTCACCCGGAAGTACAAGTATGCCGGCGACGGGGCCATCGCCGAGTCCACTCACCTGACCGCCCTGGGCCAGAAGATCGAAGGGTTCATCGGCGTGAACCGCTATGTCCCCGTGCTCGATCCGCCACTCAACACCTCGTATCACAAGAAGTTCTTCGACGAGGCCGTTGTCGCCCTCAAGAAGATCGACCCCTCGGGCCCGCTGCCCGACCGCTACGTGCAGTCGAACTTCGAGGCCGTGAACTTCCTCAAGCTCGGCATCCAGAAGTCGGGCTTCCGCGGCCGCCAGGACACGATGAAGCTCATCGAGGCGCTCGAGGGCATGGAGGTCAAGGAAAGCGACGACTTCCCCCAGGGCGACAAGACCCTCCGCAAGGAGGACCACCAGGCGTTCATCCGTGAGTTCATCTTCACGATCCAGGGCGGCAAGCACAAGATCGTGCAGGTCATCCCCAAGGAGAAGACGCTCTTCCCGCCTGCCTGCAAGTTCGCCTAGCGTGACCGAGGAGCGGATCCGAGGGGCGGGCGCCGCCAGCAACGGCGGGACGTCCGCCCCCATCCTCCGCACCGAGGGGCTGACCGTGCACTTCGGCGGCCTGGCCGCGCTCAACAGCGTTTCCTTCGCCGTGCCCATCGGGCAAATCCGGGGGATCATCGGCCCCAACGGTGCCGGCAAGTCCACCCTGTTCAACTGCTTGACGGGAGTGCTCCGGCCGACGGCCGGCCGCATCGTGTTCGGGGGCGAGGACATCGCGGGACTGCCTCCCCACACGATCTCGCGCAAGGCCATCGCGCGCTCGTACCAGATCACCAACATCCTCCCCGGCGCCACCGTCCTCGAGAACGTCCGCATCGCCGCCCAGTCCCGCCACCACAACTGGAGCATGCTTCGACACCACCGGTCCTATCCGGATGTCATCGCCAGCGCCTGCCGAGTCCTCGCCGACGTCGGCCTGAGCGGCAAAGAGGACGAGCTGGCCGCCAACCTCTCCCATGGTGAGCAGCGCAACCTCGAGATCGGCATCGCCCTGGCCACCGAGCCCCGGCTGCTCTGCCTGGACGAGCCCACGGCGGGCATGAGCGTGGCCGAGACCCACGTGACCGCCGAGCTGATCCGCCGGATCGCCAGCGGCCTCACGATCCTCATCGTCGAGCACGACATGGAAGTGGTGATGGGGCTGGCTCACATCGTCACGGTGCTGAATTACGGGGAGGTCCTGGCCGAAGGAACGCCGGCCGAGATCCAGGCCAACCCCAGAGTCCAGGAGGTCTATCTCAAGTCCTGATGCTCACCCTCCGGGACGTCCATGCCCACTACGGGAAATCACACGTCCTCCACGGCGTGTCGATCGAGGTCCGCGCCGGTGAGGTGGTAGGCCTGCTCGGCCGCAACGGGGTCGGCAAGACGACCACCCTCAAGGCCATCATGGGGCTGGTCCGTCGCAGCGGGGGCCAGATCAGCTTCGACGGCCAGGATCTGGCCGCGGTCCCCACCCATCAGCTCGCCGCGCTGGGAATCGCCTGGGTGCCGGAGGAGCGTCGGATCTTCCGTCTGCTGACGGTCCTCGAGAACCTCCGTACCGGGCTCGACCGTCCCGGGCTGACCCCGGCTCGCCGTGACGAGTTGCTGGACAAGGTCTTCGCGCGGTTTCCGATCTTGCGGGAGCGGCTGCACCAGGCCGGGGGGACTCTCTCCGGCGGCGAGCAGCAGATGCTGGCCATCGCGCGGGCGATGGTCCTGGAGCCGAAGATCGTCCTGCTCGACGAGCCTACCGAGGGGCTCATGCCGCGGATGGTCTCCCAGATCCGCGAGATCGTCCACGCCCTGCACCGCGACGGCGTGGCCATTCTCCTCGTCGAACAGAACGTGCCTCTGACGCTCGAAGCCGCCGACCGCGTCTACATCATGGAGAAGGGTGTGGTCCGCCACCATGCCTCCTCCACGGCTCTTCGCGCCAACCCCACCGTCATCCACGAGTACCTGGGGGTCTGAACCCATGGACCAGATCCTCATCCAGACGCTCCACGGCCTCGTCACGGGCATGGTTCTGGCGATGGTGGCCTCAGGGCTCACGCTGATCTTCGGCATCATGGACGTCGTCAACTTCGCCCACGGCGATCTCCTGATGCTGGGGGCGTTCACGGGGGCCACCGTGCTGGGGGTCACCGGGAGCTTCTGGCTCGCCCTGCTGGCCGCCGCGATCGCCATCGCCGTGCTCGGTGTGATTCTGCAGGTGTCGACGCTGCGGCCGTTGATCGGACGCGATCCCCTGACGACCATCCTCGCCACCTTCGGCATCTCGCTCGTGATCCAGAAATACGCGCTGTGGCA
>JBOHPM010000469.1:0-3037 GCA_050731715.1 Candidatus Rokuibacteriota bacterium | reverse complement strand
TGGCCGAATACCCGTGGTCGGTCAGCATCGGCACCCCGTGCGTCGACAGCAGGCTCATGGAGAAGCCACAGGTGGAGAGCGCCCCGGCCAGTTGCCAGAAGGACGCGCGCTGCACGGCGCGACTCACCTCGGTGCGCTCGGCGGTGGGGCCGCCGGAGGCCAGCGCGACGCCCCCACATCACGAGGGGAACCAGCAGGCTCATCCCGCCCATCGACGCGGCCCCCAGGAGGGACAGCGCCGTGGCCCGGCGGCGGACGAACCACCGCGACACCACGGTCGTGGCCACGACGGGACCGGTGGCGGCCAGCCCGAGGGCCAGGCCCAGCGCGTACACCAGGAAGAACTGCCAGAGGCTGCCGACCAGCCCGGTCGCGGCCGCCGCGGCGGCCAGCACGAAGGTCCCCGCGATCGCGACACTGCGCGCGCCCACGCGGTCGGCGATCCATCCCACCACCGGCATGCAGGCGCCGTAGAGGAACAGCCCGGCCGAGATCACGAGCGAAAAGGTGGCGCGGTCGAGGCCGAGGTCGGCGGTGATCGGCTTGAGAAACGGCCCCACGGTGAAGCGGATGCCCGTCGACACGAACACCATGGCGGCCAGGGCCAGCGTGACCCACCAGCCGTAGAACACGCGGGAGATCGGCATGAGCGGTCCCGAGGACTATAGCCGAGGGGACCGCGTGTTACAATCCGACGCCCCGATGCGACTCGAGCGGACGCTCATCGGAATGGTGCACCTGGCGCCGCTGCCGGGAAGCCCTCGCTGGGACGGCTCGATGGCGCGGGCCACCGCGCGGGCCCTCGCCGACGCCGAGGCGCTGGTGACGGGCGGCATGGACGCCCTGCTGATCGAGAACTGGGGCGACGCGCCGTTCACGCCGGGCCGCGTGGAGCCGTCCACGGTGGCGGCGATGGCGGTCATCGTGAGCGCCGTGCGGGCGGCGTTCCCCGCGATCAGCCTCGGCGTGAACGTCCTCAAGAGCGATCCCCGGGCCGCCCTGGCCATCGCCTGCGCCAGCGGCGCCCGGTTCATCCGCGTCAACGTCCACTTCGGCGCCGTCGTCGCCGATCAGGGGATCGTGCAGTCCGATGCCTACCACGCGCTGCGCGAACGCCGCCTGCTCGACGCCGACGTGGCCATCTTCGCCGACGTGCAGGTCAAGCATGCCGTCCCACTGGCGCCCGTGGAGCTCGAGCAAGAGGCGCGCGACCTCGTGCACCGGGGCCTCGCCGACGCTCTGGTGGTGTCGGGCAAGGCCACCGGGGAGGCCACCCCGATGGCCGATCTCAAGCGCGTGCGCAGCGCGGTGCCCACGACGCCGCTGCTCGTTGGCAGCGGGGTGACCGCCGACACCGTGGCCGAGCTCTTCTCGGTCGCCGATGCCGCAATCGTCGGCACCTCCGTCAAGCGCGATGGCAATGTGGGCCATCCCGTGGACGTGGCCCGGGTGCGCCGGCTCGTCGCGGCGGCTCGTGGCCGCTAGCTTTCCCCCTTCCCGCGGGCTCGTCCTCCTCCTGCCCCTGCTGCTGACGGTCGCCTGTCGCACCAACGCGCCGCCGGAGCGGCTGGCCGCCCTGGCACCCCAGCTGGGCCAGCTCCTGCTGGTGGGATTCACCGGCACCGAGGTCGCGCCGGACTCCGCCCCTGCCCACCTCCTCTGCCAGGCCAGGATCGGCGGCGTCGTGCTCTTCGCCCGCAACATCACCGACGGATCGCAGCTCGCCCGGCTGACGGGGGCGCTGCGTGAGGGCGCCCGAGCCTGCACCGGCAGTCCCCTGCTCGTGGCCATCGACGCCGAGGGCGGACGCGTCATGCGGTTGGGGCCGGCCGCCGGCTACACGGAGACGCTGTCCGCCGCGGACCTGGGCCAGGCCAACGACCTCACCGTGACCGAGCTCGAGGCCCGGCGTATCGGCGCCCGCCTGCGCGAGGCCGGGATCAACTGGAATCTGGCCCCGGTGGTCGACGTCGGCTACAACCCGGCCAACCCGGTGATCGTGGGTGCGGGTCGGAGCTACAGCGCCAATCCGCTGCTCGTCACCCTGCACGCCCGGGCCTTCATGCGCGGGATGCGGGACGAAGGGGTCCTCACCGCGCTCAAGCACTTCCCGGGGCACGGCTCGAGCTTCGCCGACTCCCACCAGGGATTCGTGGACGTCACCGACACGGCGAACCCCGATGTGGAGCTCCTCCCGTACCGGATGCTGATCGCCGAGCGCCTCGTGGAGAGCGTCATGACCGCCCACGTGGTAAACCGCCGGCTCGACCGCCGACACCCCGCCACGCTGTCCGGGCCCACGATCACCGGTGTGCTGCGTGGTGAGCTCGGCTTCGACGGCCTCGTGGTCAGCGACGATCTCAGGATGGGCGCCATCGAGCAGTACTACGGGATCGGCGAGGCGGCCGTGCGCGCGCTGGCCGCCGGCGTCGACGTGCTGCTGATCGCCGACGATCGGCTGCCCGACGGCCGCTCGGCGTCAGTCATCGCGCTGGCCGCCGTCCATCAGGCGCTGGCCGACGGGCGGCTCCCGGTGGGCCGGGTCGAGGAGGCGCTGGGCCGGGTGCGCCGGCTCAAGGAACACCTCACCCCGTGACCCACCCACCGCTCGGGTGCAGGATCTGCCCCGTGAGATAGCCCGCCTCGTCGGCGGCCAGGAACGCCGCGCAGTAGGCCACGTCCTGCACGCTACCGAACCTCCGCAGGGGCAGCTCTCCGAGCCGCCGCGCCCGATACTCGGGCGTCATCACGTTGCGGCTCATGTCGGTGTCGATGCCGCCCGGGGCGATGGCGTTCACGGTGATGCCGTGCTGGCCGACCTCGCTGGCCATGGCCCGGGTGAAGCTCTCGATCGCGCCTTTGCTCGCAGCGTAGGCGGCGAAGCCGCCGCTGCTGCTCACCCCCTGCTGGGCGAGCTGGGAGGACAGGTTGATGATGCGACCGTGCTTGCGCTCGATCATGGCCGGCAGCGCGTGGTAGGTGCACAGCAGGGCGCCGGTGACGTTGATGGCGAACATCTCGGCATAGCGGGCGACGG
>JBOHPM010000468.1:0-3038 GCA_050731715.1 Candidatus Rokuibacteriota bacterium | reverse complement strand
GCCGCCCGCGTCAGGCGCTCCGTGTAGTCCAGGATCTCGTCCGCGTAGGCCTTCACCTGCTTGACGCCGTGGCGCTCAACCAGCCGGAGGAACCCCTGCTCGGCGATGTGGCAGGCCGAGAGCTGGGCGCGGAGGTCCCCCAGGACCCGCACGGGCAGGCGGACGTTCTTCTCGATGAGGCGGAAGAGCGTCTCGTTGGGCTCCCCGCGGTCGTACATCTTCACCGGCGGGATCCGGAGCCCCTCCTGGTAGATCTCGGTGGAGTCGGCGGCGTTCGAGCCTGCGACCCGCCCGCCCACGTCGGTCTGGTGGCAGATCGTCGCGGCGAAGGCGATCCGCTCGCCCTGATGGAAGATCGGCTTGAGGACGAAGACGTCGGGCAGGTGCATGCCGCCTTCGAAGGGGTCGTTCAGGCAATACACGTCCCCCGGCTTCATCCGGTCGCTGTAGCGCTCGATCGTGGCCGCCAGGGCATCCGGGAACGAGCAGAGGTGGCCCGGCAGCGTGAGCCCCTGGGCGATGGTCCGGCCCTCGCCGTCGGCCAGGGCGGTCGAGTAATCCATGTTGTCCTTGAGAACGCCCGAGTAGGCCGTGCGGAGGATCGTGAGGGCCATCTCGTCGGCGATCGAGAGCAGCGCGTTCTTGAAGAGCTCGAGACCGATAGGGTCCCGGGGCGTGACGGCCATGCTCAGACCTCCTCCCCCTCGGGCGAAACCTCCAGCGCGATGTTGCCGTGGCCATCCAGCGACGCCTTCACTCCGGGAGGGACGACGCACGTGGCGTCGTACTCCTCGACGATGCACGGCCCGACGCGCGGAGCGGCCAGATCCCCGCGGCCCAGGATCGGTGTCTCGCGCCACCCCTCCTCGGGGCCGAAGTAGACGCGCCGCCGCGTCGCGGGGCCGACCGCGACGCCCCGATCGAGGCGCACCCCTGCCGGCACGCGCGGCTCCGCCGGAATCCCCTGGCCGACCACCCGGAGGTTCACGATCTCTACGGGCTCCTCCGGCCCGGCGCGGTGCCCGTAGACGCGCTCGTGCTCCCGGCCGAAGGCCTCGTCCAGCGCCGCCAGCCCCGCCGCGTCGAGCGGCCCCGCCCCGAGGGGGATCGTGAGCTCGAAGGACTGGCCCTGGTAGCGGCAGTCGGCCGAGTGGCGGACCCGCGCGGCGGCGCCCGTGAACCCCTCGGCCTTGAGCTGGGCGAGGGCCTCCGCCTCCATCCGCCCCCAGACCTGGTCAAGTTCGGCGGCATCGACCTGTCGCACGGGGCGCCGCCAGGTGCGCACGTAGTGGTGCTCCACGTCCGAGTAGAGCAGGCCGAAAGACGAGAAGAGGCCGGGCGCCGGCGGGATGAGGATCCGCCGCATCTCGAGGGCCCGTGCCATCCCTGCGGCGAAGACGGGGCCGTTGCCGCCGAAGGCGAAGAGCGTGTATTCGCGCGGGTCCCGGCCGCGCTCGCTTGACACGGCCTTGATGGCCCGGATCATGTTCGAGGCGGCGATGAGGTGAGCGCCGTGGGCCGCCTGCTCGAGCGGGAGCGCCAGGCGCCCGGCGATCTTCTCCTCGAAGACCTCCTGCGCCCGCGCGGCGTTCAGCTTGACCGCCCCTCCGGCGAGCTGGGTCGGGTTGAGATAGCCGAGGATCAGGTTGGCGTCGGTGACCGTGGGCTCGGTCCCGCCGAGGTCGTAGCAGAGCGGCCCCGGCAACGCCCCCGCGCTCCGCGGGCCCACCTGGAGGGAGCCGCCGGCGTCGAGCCAGACTAGCGAGCCGCCACCGGCTCCCACCTCGGCGAGATCAATCGCTGGCACGCGAAGCACATAACCTCCGCCCGAGAGGAGGCGCGAGCCGTACACGATGCCGGCTCCCACCTCGTACTCGGTGGCGCGGTTCACCTCCCCGTCCTCGACGATGGAGGCCTTGGCCGTCGTCCCGCCCATGTCGAAGGTGATCACCTTTCCGAGCCCGAGCCGCCGGGCCAGGACCTGAGCGCCCACGACGCCCGCGGCCGGCCCCGACTCGATGATGTGCATGGGCTTCGCCGCGGCCGCCTCAGCGGTCATGAGGCCGCCGTTGGACTGCATGATGAGGAGCGGCGCCTTGACCTTGATCTCGTTGAGGCTCTCCCGAAGCGTCGCGAGGTAGCGCCGGACGATGGGCATCACGTAGGTGTTGATCACCGTCGTGGACGTCCGCTCGTACTCCCTGATCTCGGGCAGCACCTCGGCGCTGATGCAGAGCGGGAGCCTCGGCGCCCGCGCCTCCACGATGGCCTTGATCCGCTCCTCGTGTACGGGGTTGGCGTAGGAGTTGATGAGGCAGACGGCGAGCGCCTCGATCCCTTCGGCGAGGAGCCGGTCGAGGGCGCGCGCGACGTCCGCCGGGTCCAGTGGCTTCAGGATCTCGCCGCCCGCGTTGATCCGCTCATCCACCTCCATCCGGAGGTACCGCTCCACCAGCGTCGGCGGCTTCTCCCAGGCGAGGTCGTAGAGGCGCGGCATCCGGAGCCGCCGGATCTCGAGGACGTCGCGGAAGCCCTTGCTGGTGATGAGGCCCGTGCGGGCCCCGCGCTGCTCCAGGATGGCGTTGGAGGCGACCGTGGTGCCGTGGAGCACCTCGGTGATGGCCGCGCTGCCGAGGCCCGTCTCCCCGAACACCTCCCGGAGCCCTTCGACGATTCCCCGTGCGTAGTCATCCACCGTGGAGGAGACCTTCTTCGTGTGGAGTCTCCCGCCCGCCGCCAGGAAGACGATGTCGGTGAACGTGCCCCCGATGTCCACGCCGACGCGGAAGCCGCTCATGGGATCAACCTCGGCAGCCAGAGGGCGATGCCCGGGAAGATCATGAGGATCACGACCCCCATCAGATACATGAGGACGAACGGCGTGACCCCGACGAAGACGTCCGTGATGGGGCCCGGCGAGAGCCGCATTCCCTGGAGCACGTACATGATCATCCCGTCCGGCGGGCTGATGAGCGCGATCTCGGCCACCATCGTCACGATCACGCCGAACCAGATGGGATCATACCCCAGCGCCACCA
>JBOHPM010000467.1:0-3044 GCA_050731715.1 Candidatus Rokuibacteriota bacterium | reverse complement strand
AACAGGCCCACGGTGGCCTCCCACTTCCCCACCCCCAGCGTGAGGCCGAGGATCTTGGCCATGGCCGCCGTCACCCATCCGATGATGATCGAGTTGACGGCCAGGGCCAGGTAGCACGCCCGGAAGCACCGGAGGAACGCAGCGGGCCGCCCCGAGTAGCGGATCTCGGCGAACTCCGCATCGGTCATCACACCGGCACGCCGCCACAGCCGCGCGTAGAAGACGGCCGTCAACATGCCGCTCATCACGAACGACCACCACAGCCAGTTGCCGGCGATGCCGTATTTGACGGTGAGCCCGGTCACGGCCAGCGGGGTGTCGGCGGCGAAGGTCGTGGCGACCATGGAGGTGCCGGCCAGCCACCAGGGAATGGCCCGGCCGGAGAGGAAATACTCTTCGGCGGACGTGCCGGCCCGACGGGAGAACGCGAGCGCGATGGCAACGGACAGCACGAAGTAGAGGACGATGATGACCCAGTCGAGCGGGGTGAGGATCACGGGGCCAGCCCCGGCGCGTCGAGCTGCCGGGGAAACTCGGGCGCCGTCAGCTCGCGCGGCTGCTCGTCTACCGACTCCACCGGCGGGATCTCCCCGCCGGTGGCCGCGCCCAGGTCGCGGAACCGCCGGGCCGCCGGCAGCACGCGCGTCTCCATCGACCCCACCGCCTGATTGAACGAATCGGTGGCGCGCTTGAGCGCGCGGCCAACGTCGTCGAAGTGCTTGCCCATCGTGCGCAGTCGGTCGTACAGGTGACGGCCCAGCTCACTGATGCGCTCGGCATTCTCGGCGATGTGTTCTTGTCGCCAGCCGTAGGCCCCGGCATGGAGCAGGGCAATCAGGGTCGCCGGCGAGGCCACGACGACGCGCTTGGCCATGCCGTCCTCCAGGAGGGCCGGATCGACCTCGACGGCTGCGGACACGAATGTGTCGGCCGGAATGAACATGACGACGAACTGGACCGCGCCACCGAACTCTTCCCAATAGGCTTTGCCGGCCAGGAGATTCATGTGCTGTCGGAGTTGCTGGGCGTGCTTGAGCAAGGCGGCCCGGCGATCGTCCGGGCTGGAGGCGGCCAGCGCGTCCAGGAAGGCGTTGAGGGGCACCTTGGCGTCGACGACGATCTGCCGGCCGCCGGGAAGACGCACGATCATGTCCGGGCGGAGCCGGCCGCCCTCGCCGTGAGCCGTGACCTGCTCGACGTAGTCGCAGTTCTCGACCATCCCGGCCAGCTCGACGACGCGGTGGAGCGTGAGCTCCCCCCAGCGCCCCCGGATCTGGGGACTGCGGAGCGCGCCGACAAGGTTGCCCGTCTCCCGCTGAAGATCGGCGCTGCTCTCCGTCAAGCTGCGCAGCTGCTCCTCCAGGCTGCCGTAGGCGCGCTCGCGTTTGCTCTCGAGGTGCCGGAGCTCGGTCTCGTACCGATCCAGGGCTTCCTGCAACGGCTTGATCAGGGAATCGATGGCCTCCCGCCGATGCTCGAACTGGGCCCCGACGGTTGCCTTCGCCTGCTCGAGGAAGACCGCCGTGCTTTCCCGAAGGGTCTCCGCGCTCAGCGCTTTGAAGGTGTCCCCCAGACGTTGACGGGCCTCGGCCAGGAGCAGCTTCTGCTCCTCGACGTTCTCGCGCGTGGCCTCCGCGCGCGTCTCGGCCTGCACCCGCAGGGTCCGCTCGGCGTCGCCGGCGCGGCGGGTCTCGACCAGCTCGAACTCGCGCTGACTGAGCTGCTTGCGCAGGTCGTCGCCCAGCGCCTCGGCGGCGGCCAGACGCGCTCCCAGCGCCTCACGCTCTTGCAGCAGCGCGGCCCGGCCGTGGCCGCGAGTGATCAGCCATCCCAGCCCGGCGCCCAGCACCAGCCCCCCGGCCACGAGCAGCGCTTCAAGCACGCCGTCCCCTCCAGTGTCGGCAGACCACGCGCAGCCCGCACGGCTCGCACACGACTGGATCCCGGCGGTCCCGGCAGTCGCCCGACATGCGTTTGTGGCAGAGGGCGAAGTCGTACTTGACCGGGTCGGTCGCGTCGATCTCGGCGAGCCGCGCGGTGATCTCCTCGGCCATCCGCCACGTGCGCGAGCGGCGTCGGGTCAGCCCGATGGCCCGGCTCATGTTCTCCACGTGCGTGTCGATGGGCATCAGGAGACGCGCGGGCGCGATGGACGGCCACAGCCCGAAGTCGGGGGTCTCCCGCCTCACCATCCAGCGCAGGAACAGGTGCAGCCGCTTGCAGGGCCCGCCCGTGGAGGGCAGCGGAAACAGGTGGCGGTAACCGCGGGAGAGCCGCCGGCGCGGGAACACGTGGCGCACGTCGGCGTCGAGAAAGGCGCGGGCGAACCGTTCCAGCGCGGGCCCGATGGGTCCTCGCCCGTCGCCGTCGCCGGCCGCGAAGCACTTCTCGAGCGTCCCGTGACGTGCGAGCACCTCGCGAGCGGCCAGACAGAAGGCCACCATGTCGTACGGTCGGTTGAAGCGATAGCGGAAGCGCGCGAAGCCGTCCGCATCGCGAGCAGGATCGAAGGCGGCGACGAAGGTCGCGGGCGACGGCCCCAGGACCGCCAGCACACCCTCGAGCTGGCGCGAGAAGAGGTCGACGCGCCCGTAGGCCAGGCACGCCGTCAGCAGAGCAACGAGCTCGCGGTCCGGGGGCTCGGGGTACCGGAGGGGGAACTGGATCGCATCGCGGTCGACACGTGTACCGTAATCGAACTCGCGATAGAGCCGCTCGAGCGGCTGTCGCAGCGCGCCGGCTCGGCTCATTCGCCGCACCGCGAGGATGATATCATGACGCACCGTGCAGAAAGCGCGAAACGTCGGTGTCGTGGGACTCGGCGTCATCGGCCGCGCGGTGTGCCGAGCGGTGGACACCGGCATTCCCGGTCTGCGCCTGAGCGGCGCGCTGGCGCGTGATCGCGGCCGGGCCGAGACCTTCCTGGCCGGGCTCGAGACCAAGCCGCCCTTCCTCTCGCTCGACGATCTCGTCGCGGCTGCCGACCTGGTCGTCGAGGCCTCCACCCAGGCGCATCTCGAGGAGCTTGCGCCCAGGGTGCTCGG
>JBOHPM010000466.1:0-3055 GCA_050731715.1 Candidatus Rokuibacteriota bacterium | reverse complement strand
CCCTTGATCCGCTCCCCGATGAGCCGGTCGACGGCCTCCGGGTCCTGGCGGCGGGGGTCGATCTTCTTCCCGGCCAGAATAAAGCCCCAGGAGGTGCCGAAGCAGGGGATCGGAGCCTGATAACCCGCCACCACCGGGAATACCTCGCGCAGCGTGCGGTGGATGGCGGTGAAGAAACCCACCTCCCCAACCTTGGTCATGCCCGCTTGCATCGTGAGGGTGCCGCCTTCGGTCAACCGGTCGTGCGCGATCTGGTAGAACTCCCGGCTATAGAGCAGGCACGCCGGTCCCTCCTCCAGCGGCTCGACCAGGTCGCTGATGATGAGGTCGAAGCGGTCCGGGGTGCGCTCGAGGTAGGCCCGGGCATCTTCGTGGCGCACCTCGGACCGAGGGTCATCGAAGGCCCCCTGGTGCATCTCCGGGAGGTGCCGCTTGCAGATCTCGACCACTTCCTCGTCGATGTCCACCATGACGGCGCGACGGATGGATGGATACTTGAGGATCTCGCGGAGCGTCGCGCCCTCCCCGCCGCCGATGACCAGCGCGCTCTGGGGGGAGCCCGTCACCGCGAGCAGCCCGGGGTGGACCAGGGCCTCGTGGTAGATGAACTCGTCGGCCTGGCTGGACTGGATACGCCCGTCCAGGACGAGGGCCTTGCCGTAGGAGGCCGTCTCCATGATCTCGACCAGCTGGAACTTGGTCTGGGCCTGCACGATCGTGCGGACGATCGCGTGCATGTGCCCCTCGACCGGGGTGGTCGTCTCGAAGAACCACTTATAGGACTGCGGGCTGATCAACGGACCGCGACCGCACCCTTGTTGGAAACCGGCGCTGCCGCATTGAGGAACATCCCGCGCTGCATCTCGACCACCGAGGCGCGCTCGGCGCCGAATTGCTCGATGAGGTAGTTGGCCGCGACCTCCGGCTGCAGAACATCGCCGCAGGAGAAGATATCGACCGCCGCGTACCGATACTCCGGCCAGGTGTGGATGGACAGGTGGGATTCGGCGATGACCACGACGCCGCTGATCCCGAAGGGATTGAACTCGTGGAAGACGACATCAACGATCGTCGCCTGTGCCCGCTTCGCCGCTTCGATGAGCGCGCCCTTCACGGCCTCGAGGTTGTTGATGGCGTCAGAGTCGCAATCGAACAACTCGAGCAGCAGGTGTCGTCCCAGTGCGTTCACTCCAGCCGTCCTCCCTTCTGCCGTTCGTTCATCTACCGCACCTCTCCTGCGACGCTGTCGTCGCGATAACGCGGCGAAAAATCTCACCGCTTCCGAAAAACTGATTCAATGTAGGGTCGCGTGTGGGCGATTGCAAGAAAAAAACACGGCTGAGCGGCGCCACGAGCGGCCCAGCGGTGGCTCGGCGCCTCGCGCTCGCGAGCGTGCGCGAGCGTCGACCGGCGCAGATGCACTACTCGACAGGGCATGGGCGCCCGGGCTCGCGCCCGCCCATGCCCCGCCGGAATCACCGGCGCGCTTCTTCGCTCGGCCGAGCTGAGTCCTGACGCCCGGGCTCGCGCCCGCCCATGCCCCGCCGGAATCACCGGCGCGCCCATTCGTCTGGTCCTGCCGAGTCGTCCTTCCGCCTCGCTGGTCCTCCCAGTCGCGCGTCAACACCGGGCCCGACACGGTCACGGCGTGGAGCCGCGCAGGCGACCGAACGCCATCCTGGCTTCGGGCCGGCGGCCGCCAGCGGCGGCGCCGTGCGCCGGCCGCTCGGACCGGCAAACCCGCTCGACAGCCAAGAAGCGCAACTTTTCTCTTGCATTCGCTGGCGACGTTCGTACATTGAACGAGAATGCGCGGCGCGAGCGCGCCCGGCAGCGAGGGAGGAAGACGACCACGCGAGACGGGAGGAACGAGCGGATGACGAAGCGGGTCACGATGGCGGCGGTGACTGCGGGCCACGCGGAGGGCGGTACCTCCCTCAACGCTTTCGACAACGCGCTGCTGGCGGCCGGGATCGGCAACATCAACCTCCTCAAGATCTCCAGCATCCTCCCGCCCGACGTTCCGGTGATCGATCTCCCCAAGATCACCCCCGGCGCGCTCATCCCCACGGCGTACGCGGCCGTGACCAGCGCGGTGCCCGGGGAAACCATCGCGGCCGCCGTCGGCTACGCGGTCCCCGACGATCCGGCCAAGAACGGCGTGATCATGGAGTTCCACGGTCACGCCACCCGGGAGGAGGCCGAGGACGCCATCCGGGCCATGCTTGACGAGGCCTTCCGGGTCCGGGGTGAGCCGGTTCGAGAGATGAAGGTCCTCGCGGTCGAGCACACGGTCGAACGGGTGGGCTGCGCCGTGGCCGCCATCACCCTGCTCTCCGAAGAGGACCTGGTCTAGCCGGCGGTCGCGGCCGTCGCGGTCACACGATGCGGCCCGCGTCGCCGCCCTTCATCGCCTGCCAGCATCCTCTGCAGGAGGCTCAGATCGTCGTCTACGGCGTGCCCTTCGAGGGGCGCGTCAACCTCCGCAAGGGCGCCGACGGGGGCCCTCGCGATGTGCGCCTGGCCTCGGATTCCATCGAGACCTATTCTCCGGTCCTCCGCCGCGATCTGGAGGACCTCCGCCTCGCCGACGTCGGCGACTGTGAGCTGCCTGACGGCGCCCCGCCCCGGGAGCAGCTCGACGCGGCCCGCGCCGACATCGCGGCCTGGTGGCGACCGAATCTCAGAGCCTTCATGCTCGGCGGCGACCATACCGCCACGGTCCCGGTCATCGAAGCCATCGCCCCGGCCTGGCCAGATCTGAGACTAATCCAGTTCGACGCTCATCCCGACACCCGGGCCGAGTTCCTGGGCGAGCGGTACAACTACGCGTCGGCCATGGCCCGGGTGATGGACGTACTGCCCCCGGAGCGGGTGTACCAGGTGGGCATGCGCACCGGCTCGCGAGAGGAGCTGCAGCGCCCGGGACCGCACTTTCATCCGGCCCACGAGGGCCACCCCGTCGAGGTGGTGCGCCGGCTCCTGCCCGAGCTCCGCCGGCACCCGCTTTACGTGACGATCGACATCGACGTCCTCGACCCCTCGGAGGCGCCCG
>JBOHPM010000465.1:0-3064 GCA_050731715.1 Candidatus Rokuibacteriota bacterium | reverse complement strand
CGTCCCGGGCCTTCTGATCCCCCCACGCCTCGATGATCGCGAAGTGATTCGCCCGCTCGCTGCGCTGGAGCGTCTCGAAGCGTTGATTGCCCCCGGCCTTTCGACTGGCCTCGCGGTACTGTCGGAGCAATCCCCGGGCTTCGTCCACGGCTGACGGCACGACCTCGATGTAGGTCACGACGAAGGCGGTGGCGGCTTCCTGCGCGGGCGCGGGGCTCACGATCCCGAGCGACACCGCAGCGGCCACGATCGAACCGAGCAGACGACGACGTGATCGTTCCATGCGTGCTCCTCCGGGGGACGACGGCCAGGGGCGAGGCGCTGCCGGGCGCACGAGGCAATCCCGCGCGACATGCCCCGTCTATACCGTGCGCGCCCGCAGGGGTCAAGGCGGCAGGCGGCTGGACAAGCCCGGGCCCGCCGCCTATGCTCCCGCCAGCGAGGTGCCGGGATGACGGGACGGGTGGCGGTGCTCACAGCGTACGGTGGTGACTTCGAGCTGCGCGAGTATCCGGTGCCGGATCCTGAGCCCGGCGCCGTCCTGGTCCGGTTGACCCGGGCCGGCGTGTGCGGCTCCGATCTGCACATCTGGCGCGGCGAGATGAAAGACGTCTACGGTCCGCTGCCGCGCGACCTCACCTTCGGCCACGAGATGTGTGGCCGGGTCGAGCGCCTGGGCGCCGGGGTCAGCGTGGACTCCGCCGGGCAGCCCCTCGGCGAAGGTGACCGCGTGACCTTTCTCTACTTCTTCCCCTGCGGCCGCTGCCCGGTCTGCCTGCGTGATGAGATGGGCAGCTGCCCGCGGAAGGTTCGCGCCAACCGGGTGGCGGGGACCGCGCCCTACTTCAACAACGCCTACGGCGACTACTACTACCTGCGGCCCGGCGGCTTCATGTTCCGGATTCCCGACGAGATCTCGGACGACGTCGCCACGCCGGCGAATTGCGCCCTGGCCCAGGTGATCTACGGCCTCACCCGCGCCGGCCTGCGCCCCGGGGACACCCTGGTCGTTCAGGGCGCCGGCGGCCTCGGGCTCAACGCCGTGGCCGTGGCCCGTGACGTGGGCGCCGACCGCGTCATCGTCCTGGACCGCGTGGCCTCCCGCCTGGAGCTGGCCCGCGCCTTCGGCGCCGACCACGCCCTGAGCCTGGTCGAGCTGTCGACGCCCGAGCGCCGCATCCAGGCCGTCATGGACCTCACCGGCGGCTTCGGCGCCGACGTGGTGGCGGATTTCGTCGGCTACCCCGAGGTCGTACCCGAAGGGCTCCGCATGCTGAGAAGCGGCGGGTGCTATCTCGAGATCGGGTCGATCGCGCCCGGCAACGTCTTCTCGTACGACGCCACGGCCCTCATGCGCGGCAACGCGCGGCTCGTGGGCGCTTCCAACTACTCCCCCTGGGCTTTGGCCCGCGCCCTGGCCTTCCTGCGCCGCAACCGCGGACGCTTTCCCTACGACCGCCTGATCTCCCACGTCTTCCCGCTCGCCCAGATCACCCGGGCCTTCCAGGAGGCCGACTGGATGCAGCGCGGCGGCGACGGGCTCCGGCTGTCCCGCGCCGCCCTGTCGATGATCGACTGACCGGTATTCCGGCGGGCGATGGACTTCGGGATCTTCGACCACCTCGATCGCCAGGACGTGCCGCTGGCCGACCTGTACGAGAGCCGGCTGCGTATGCTGGAGCGGTACGACGCGGCCGGCTTCTCCGCGTATCACCTGGCCGAGCATCACGCCACGCCGCTGGGGCTGGCGCCGGTGCCGGGCATCTTTCTGGCCGCGGCCTCGCAGCGCACCCGGCGGATCCGCCTGGGCCCCTGCGTGTACATCCTGCCCCTCTACGACCCGGTCCGGCTCATCGAAGAGATCTGCATGCTCGACCAGCTCACGCGCGGGCGCTTCGACCTCGGGGTAGGCCGGGGGATCGTGCCCTACGAGATGGCGTACTTCGACCTGCACCACCTGGAGACCGAGGAGATCTACCGCGAGGCGCTGGAGGTCATCCGGCAAGGCCTCACCAGCGACGTGCTGGATCACCGGGGCCCCCGCTTCACGTACCGCAAGGTCCCGATGGTGCTGCGGCCGTTGCAGCAGCCGCATCCCCCGCTCTGGTACGGGCTGGGTCACCTCGAGGGGGCGGAGTGGGCGGCCACCCACAAGGTCCACGTGATCACGAACCAGACCGCGGAGGGGGCCCGGCCGCTTTTCGCGCGGTATCGGGACGTGTGGCAGCGCAAGCACGGCAGCGCGGAGATGCCCAGGCTCGGCGTGTCCCGCCACGTGGTGGTTGCGGACTCCGACGCCCAGGCCGAGGCCTGGGCGCGGCCGAACTACGCAGCCTGGTACGCGAACCTGACCAAGCTCTGGAGGGACTTCGGGTCGGTGCCCATCCGTTTCGCGCGGGACTTCGACGAGGCCCGCCAGCGGGGCCTGGCCTTCGCCGGCACCCCGGCCCGCGTGCGCGACGAGATCGCGCGCGACATGACGGCCAGCGGCTGCACCTACTTTGTCGGCCGCATGATGTTCGGCAACCTGGGGGAAGCCGAGGCCACGGCGTCGCTCGGCCTCTTCGCCGAGCAGGTCCTGCCCCAGCTCACTTCTTTGTAGACTCGTAACGCTCGATCGCTTTCTTCAGGTCGCGGTACTCCTCGCAGGTGAAGAAGCACAGCTTGTTCAGCGCGGCCAGGTGCTCCTTGGCCTTGGCCGGGTTGCCGACCATCAGGTAGGCCTCGCCGATGTACTCGTGGGCGCCCCGATGCTTGGGATCGAGCCGGAGCGCCTCCTGATAGTGCTTGAAGACGACGTCCATGTTGGGGTTGGCGCCGTTGCGCACCGCGTAGGCCAGCAGGTTGTGATAGTCCGCGTTGCGCGGGTCCCGGGCGACGGCCTTCCCCATGACGGCCGCGGCGCCCGACCAGTCCTTGGCGGCGATGCGGGCCCGGGCGGTGGCGAGGTCGGGATCGCCGGGCGCCACCGTCGGTTCGGGGGAGTCGTTGGCGAACGCCATTGCCGCGAGCGTCAACGGGATCAGGAGCGCGCGCATCAGATGCTCGATCATGTCAGGACTCC
>JBOHPM010000464.1:0-3067 GCA_050731715.1 Candidatus Rokuibacteriota bacterium | reverse complement strand
CACGCGATCGAGGAGCTGATCGGCTGAGCCTGCTCGCGCGGGTTGCCGCGCTGCTACAGGAGCGGCGGATCCCCTTCACCGTGATCGGCGCGGTGGCGATGGCGGTGCACGGCGTGAGTCGCTCCACACGGGATCTGGACATCTTCACGATCTCTGCGGACGTCCTGACACCCGCCACATGGGAACCGCTCCAGCCCGCGGGCGTCGAGGTACAGATCGAACGAGGCGATGCCCAGGATCCGCTGGCCGGTGTCGCCAGACTGAGGGCGCCGCGCGAACACCCGATCGACGTCATCGTCGGCAAGAGCCCCTGGCAGGGAGGGATGCTCCGCCGGTCCCGGGTAGCTGTCATCGACGGCGTGGATGTTCCCGTGGCGACCCTCGCGGATCTCATCGCGTTGAAGCTCTACGCGGGCGGGCCCCAGGACGCCTGGGACATCGAGCAACTCCTCGCCGGGCCGGAGCGCGCCGCAGTCATCACCGAGGTGGAGGCGACGCTCGACACGTTGCCGGCGGAATGCCGCCGCCTGTGGGAGCGCATCCGCGGTATCTAGCGGAGCGCCTTTTCGAGCCCGGGCAACACGAAGTAGAGCACGAAGGCGGCCGAGGCCAGATACACCATCCAGTGCACCTGGCCGCCGCGCCCGTTCAGCACCTTGATGGCCGCGTAGGTGATGAACCCGGCCCCGATGCCGTTGGTGATCGACCACGTGAAGGGCATGACCAGCATCGTCACGAAGGCGGGCACGGCCTCCTCGTAGTCGTCCCAGGGGATCTCGCGCGCCAGGCTCATCATGTAGAAGCCGACCAGGATCAGCACCGGCGCCGTCGCCTGGACCGGGATCACGGCGGCCAGCGGCGAGAAGAACATCGCGAGCAGGAACAGGACCCCCACGACCACCGAGGCCCGGCCCGTGCGCGCTCCTTCGGCCACGCCGGCCGCGCTCTCGATGTACGTGGTGTTGCTGCTGGCGTTGGCGTAGCCACCGAACATCGCACCCACCGAGTCCACGAGCAGGACGCGGTTAGCCCGGGGCAGCCGGCCCTGGCTGTCCAGGAAGCCACCCTTGCCGCCCACCCCGATGATCGTGCCCATCGTGTCGAAGAAGTCGCTTAGGCCATGACCATGAAGGTCGTGGCCCCCGCGCGGACCTCCGTGGCGAGCGCGGCAGGCAACACCCTACCGGGGCCGCTCGCCGGGCGGCGGATAGAAGACGGCCTCCCGCTCCTCTTGCCAGGCGCGGTTCGCCTCCGCGATCTCCCAGGAGCTCATGCAATCGCGCTGGGCCCGGACGAGCGCTTCGATCATAGCCCGCGGGTCGGCGTGGAAGGACTCGTGGAGCAACCGCTTGGTGTGGGAGGCGGCCGTGGGCGCGGCCCCGCGGGCCTTGTTCAGGATCGTTTCCACGGTCGCATCGACCTGGGCACCCGGGCAGACCCAGTTGACCAGCCCCATGCTGCGCGCCTCGGCCGGCGGCACCGTGTCGTTCAGCAGCGCCAGCTCCTTGGCCCGTCCCAGCCCCACCACCCGGGCGAGCCGCAGGACCGCACCGTCGGGAATCAGCCCGTGCCGGGTCGCCCCCAGCCCAATGATGGCGTCGTCCGTGGCCAGGCGCAGGTCGCAGGCCAGGGCCAGCTGCAAGCCGCCGCCCAGAGCGTAGCCGTGGAGCACGGCCAGGACGATCTTGGGCATGTCCTCGAGCGTGTTGAGGGCCCGGATCCAGTGGCGATAGAACGCCTCCCCGACGCGTCCCTCGGCGAGCGCGGTGCGGTCCATGCCCGAGCAGAAGGCGCGGCCGGCGCCCCGCACCACGACGAGCGCGACCCCGGCGTCGTCCGCCGCCGCGGCGGCGTGGTCGGCCAGCGCAATGGCCAGCTCGGTGTCGAGCGCATTGAGGACGGCGGGGCGGTTCAGCGTGATCCGGGCCACGCCCTCCCGAGTGTCGGACGTCACCGGGCTCGGCGTCATGGCGGTGCGAGCGTGGGGGTTTGTCGACCCGTCGGCGAGATTGTACGATGCGTCAAAACTGGCTCGTACCGTATGAGAAAGCCCCGATACTGTCAAGCGATGCCGCTCCCTTTGCTCGGCGGGGCCGCGCTGGTCGCGCTCATCCTGACGGGGAGCGCCGCGCCGGCCAGCGCTCAGCTCTTCTTCGCTACTCGCGCCGCCCCGGAGCTCAGCGTGGGGCCGCTGTTCGTCCGGGGCCAGGTGACTCCGGAGCTCGGTGACGTCGTCGTCAACGTCCTCTTCAGCGTGACTGTTCCGCCCACCCGGAGCGCTACCGAGCTGGAGCAGGATCTCTTTCTCCTCTGGCCCGGCGCGGTCGGCGGCGATCCGCAGCTCGGTCCGCCCGAGCCGACCCTGGCCGGCTTCGTGCAGACCCACGGGTTCTCCGTCGTCGACGAGGGCCGGGTGCCGCTGCTCGCGCAGCATCTCTATCAGGTCACCGGGGAGGGCGAGATGAGCGCCGGGCCGGCCCTCCTCGTCGCCGGGGGCGCGCCCTACGTCACCTTCGTCCGGGCCACCGGTCCGCTGGGGCTGAGCGCACCGGCCACCTGGATCCGCATCCCCTGGACCCCGCAGGCGGTCAATCGCGCCTGGCTCATGGACCTCCGCCTGACGGCGAAGGGCCTCGTCAAGGCCAAGCCCGCGACGTGGGTGGAGCACGCGCTCTGGGGTTCCCGCCACCACATCACGCTGAGCTTCAACGACGTGCGCCAGGGGGCGGTGTTCCCCCTGTACTTCTGGAATCGGGAGCGCCGGGTGCGGGTCAGCGAGGACCCCTCGCAGCTCGTGATCAACTTCGCCGCCGCCGACCGTCTCGCGATCGACGAGGTGTCGCCGCCCTCGGCTCGGCGCCGGCTCAGCGAGTCGCACGAGAACACGGAGGTCGTCTCGCTCTTCCTGGACCACGAGGAGGGGCTCCGGCCCCAGGTGCTCACCGTCCGGTTCGCGTACTTCTCCGGCCTGCAGTCGTGGGCGCCGATCCTCATCCCCGTGCTCTTCTTCGTCCTCGGCAACATCGCCGGCGTGCTGGTCCGCGGGCTGGCCGAGCGTGCCGGCCGG
>JBOHPM010000463.1:0-3073 GCA_050731715.1 Candidatus Rokuibacteriota bacterium | reverse complement strand
ACGCGTGTTTTCACAGATCCTCTGGCGCATCGAGCGATCCACGTGACAATTCCCTGAGGGCAACTCCCAGCTCAAGAGAGGGGGATGCACCATGAAATGCTCCGTAAGACCCATCCTCTCCCTCTTTCTACTCGCGTTGGCCGCCGCCGGCTGTGCCGTTACGGAAACGCAGAAGGCTTCACCCCAGGCGGGAGAACGAGCCCCCCTCCCGGCCTTTGACGGTGTCATTCGCGAAAATGCTCAGCGGATGATCGAACAGGGCAGACAGATCTTTCGCTTTGACACGTTCGGCAGCGAGGCCTTCTGGGGGGATACGCTCAAGCTTCATCAGGCCATCGCTGGCGCCAAGCTGGGTGGTGCCGGCCCGGGTGTGAGCCCCAAGACCGCCCTGGCAGTGGGCTTAAAGGTGGATTCGGAAGCCCTTCCGGCAGCCCTTGTCGAATCGCTGAAAGCAGGCAAAGTCAATCTGGATGATCCGGCCACCACCCTGGCCCTGCTCAAGCTCAACGCCGTTGTCGGTGTGACCGGCTTCTTCAGCCCCGACGGGAATCTCCGGTCGATGGGAATCCAGTGCGCCTTCTGCCACTCGACGGTGGACAACGCATTCACTGCAGGAATCGGTCGCAGGCTCGATGGCTGGCCCAACCGCGATCTCAACGTCGGCGCCATCGTCTCGCTGGCGCCCGAGGCCAAGGTTGTGGCCGACCGGCTGGGAGTGGACGTGGCCACGCTCAAAACAGTGCTCGCCAGCTGGGGACCAGGCAAATACGACGCCGAGATCTTGCACGACGGCATCGCCTTTCGGCCTGACAAGAAGTCTGCCGCTACCCTCCTGCCGCCAGCTTATGGTCTCGCCGGTGTGAACCTCCACACGTACACCGGATGGGGCTCGGTCACCTACTGGAATGCCTATGTGGCGAACACACAGATGCGGGGCAAGGGAACGTTCTACGATCCTCGCTTGAATGACCCAAAACGGTTCCCCATCGCGGCCAAGACCGGGGACTGGAACATCCGAAACACGCCTGATCTCGTTAGCTCCAAGCTCGCAGCGCTGAACTTCTACCAGTTGGCCATCCCGGCGCCGAAGCCCCCCGATGGGTCCTTCAACATGGTGGCCGCGTCACGGGGGAAAGTGGTCTTCGAGGGCAAGGCGCGGTGCGCGACCTGTCACGTGCCACCGCTCTACGTCGAGCCCGGCTGGCCGATGCATACGGCTGCAGAGATCGGTATCGATAACTTCCAGGCGAGTCGGTCGCCGGATGCGCAGTATTACCGGACCACACCGCTCCCCGGGCTCTTCAGCCGGATGAAGGGCGGCTTCTATCATGACGGCCGCTTTGCGACGCTGAATGAGGTTGTCGAGCACTATAACGGGCACTTTGGATTGAAACTGACCGAGCAAGAAAAGAGTGACCTGGTTGAACATCTGAAATCGCTCTAGCCCGTAGACAGGGTGCTGGCCGACCTCCCAGTCGTCCACCATCGTGCACAGCGTCTCGACCGAGAGGCCATTCTGCGCAGCGCCGGGATCCCCGTATTGATAGTGCCGCCCGCCGAGCACAAGCTCGGAGCTCGAACGGGGCGCGATGGGAAGCTCAGGGCTCGTGCGAGCGTCGCATAGCTGCGCGGCCGGCGTCGCAAGCGGTATCCGCCTGCGCCGGGTCGGAGGCAGCGGCGCGGTCTCGGAGAGACGACCCGCCCTGGGGGAAGGCGCCTGAGGGAAGCAGTGGCAAGGGCACGCTGATGACGAGGAGGCGTATTGTGACCGGCGATCGCAGTGCCTGGCTCACCGGAACCGAGCGGCAGTGGTTGCACCTGATACACTCGCCTTCCCCGACGCTGGAGTCAAGAGCGCATCGTCGGCGAGCCGGGGATGAAGGTAACGAGATCGGCAATCGTGGCCAGGAACCCGCGTATGGACGAACGGGCAGAATCGGCAGGCCCGCCGATCGGGCAGCGAGGGACCGTTTCCGAGAACGCCGACGCGTGGCACACGCTGCCGGCTGACGAGGTGGCCCGACGCGTCCACACCGAGCCGGGGCGAGGCTTGAGTGGCCCCGAGGTGGTCCGCAGGCTCGCGCAGTACGGCCCGAACGCGCTGACCGAGACGAAGGGGCGGTCACCTCTCGCAATCGTCGTCGACCAGTTCAAGAGCCTGATCGTGGTCCTGCTGCTCGCCGCGACCGCGGTGGCCCTGGCCCTCGGCGAGAACATCGAGGCGGTCGCCATTCTCGTCGTGATCATCCTGAACGCCCTCATCGGCTTCGTGACCGAGTGGAAGGCGGAGCAGGCCCTCACCGCCCTCCGGAGGCAGACCGCGGCGGTGGCGCAGGTCGTCCGCGATGGCCAGGAGCACCAGATCCACGCCATCGGGCTCGTACCGGGCGACGTGGTCGCCCTGGCCGCCGGGGCGCGCGTGCCCGCCGACGGGCGCGTGATCGCGAGCGCCCGGCTGCACGTCGAAGAGGCGCCCTTGACGGGCGAGTCCCGACCGGTCGCCAAGACCACCCAGCCGCTCCCGGACGGGGGCGCACCAGTCGCCGACCGGCGGAACATGGCCTTCATGGGCACGACGGTCACGGACGGGCGGGGCCGGATGATCGTCACGGCCACCGGGATGCGCACCGAAGTCGGCAAGATCGGCACGCTCATCGAGGAAGCGGGTGATCAGGACACCCCGCTCGAGCGGAAGCTGGCCCAGCTCGGTCGGGTTCTGGTCGGCGTTGTCCTGGCGCTGGGCCTCGTCATCGTCCTGGCGGGCTGGTTTCGGGGCCACCCGTTCCTGTACATGCTGGAGGTCGGCATCTCGCTGGCCATCGCCGCCGTGCCCGAGGGGCTGCTGGCCGTCGCGACCATGACCCTTGCCCTCGGGATGCAGCGCATGGCCGGGATGCGCGTCCTGGTCCGCCGGCTGCCGGCAGTCGAGACCTTGGGTTCGACCACGGTGATCTGCACCGACAAGACCGGCACGCTGACGCGCAACGAGATGACAGTCCGCGCGTTCCAGCTCGGGGAGCGCCGGGTCGAGATCACCGGCAGCGGGTACGCCGCGTCCGGCGAGTTCCGGGTC
>JBOHPM010000462.1:0-3078 GCA_050731715.1 Candidatus Rokuibacteriota bacterium | reverse complement strand
GAGATATAGCCGACGGCGCCCCCGTAGGGGCCCCGCCGGGTCCGCTCCAGCGCGTCGATGATCTCCATGGCCCTGATCTTGGGGGCGCCGGTCAGCGTGCCGGCGGGAAAGCAGGCCTGCAGCACGGCGAGGGCGTCGGCGCCGGAGCGCAGCTGGCCGACGACGTGGCTGACCAGATGCATCACATGGGAATAGCGCTCGATCGCCATGAACTCCGTCACCTTCACCGAGCCCAGCACCGAGACGCGGCCCACGTCGTTGCGGCCGAGATCGACCAGCATGACGTGCTCCGCACGCTCCTTGGGGTCGGCCAGCAGGGCATCGGAGATCGACCGATCCTGGGCCTCCGTGGCGCCGCGGGGACTGGTGCCGGCGATGGGGCGAACCTCGACCCGGTCTCCCTCCAGGCGCACCAGGACTTCGGGGGAGGACCCGACGATCGTCGTCTTGTCCAGTCGAAGGTAGAAGAGGTACGGCGACGGATTGATGGTCCGGAGCGCCCGATACACCGTGAAGGGGTCCGCGGGGAGGGGGCAGTCCAGTCGGCGCGAGAGGACGACTTGATAGGCATCGCCGGCGGCAATGTACTCCTTGGCTCGCCGGACGGCATCGGCGAAGGCGTCCTCCTGCATGGTGGACGTGAAGCCCTCCTCACCCATCGCCAGCAGCGGACCGGCGGGGGCCAGATTGAGCGGCGCCGGCGGCCGCGCCGGGCGGCCCAGCTTGGCGATCGTCGCCGCGATGCGCGCCGTCGCCCGATCGTAGGCCTGATCGATCGCCGCGTCGTCCCGCTGTTCGACGTGGGCGTTGGCGATGACGAGCAAGCGGTGGCGGAGGTTGTCGAAGACCAGCAGAGTGTCCGTGAACATGAAGACCGTGTCCGGCAGCTTGAGGTCGTCCTGGGTCGTCGCGGGCAGCCGTTCCATGTGGCGGGCCATGTCGTAGGCGAGATAGCCCACGGCGCCTCCCTGGAAGCGGGGCAGTCCCGGCACGCTCACAGGCTGGAATTGACCGAGCAAGCGGCGCAGCGCCTCGAGGGGGTTGCCGTCGGGCAGCCGCTCGGCGGCCCGGGCCCCGGCCCGGCGCAGCATCATCCGCCCGTTCTTGGCGCTGAGGACCATGAGTGGGTCGGTCCCCAGGAACGAGTAGCGGGCCCACTTCTCTCCGCCCTCCACGGACTCGAGCAGGAACGCGTAGGGGCCAGCCCGGAGCCGCAGATAGGCGGACAGGGGGGTATCGAGATCGGCGGGGAGCTCGGCGAAGACGGGGACAAGGTTCCCCTGACCCGCGAGCGTGCGGAACTCGTCTCGGGTAGGCGACAGCGACGGGACGACTATGCCGCCGGTACTAATACGTCGAGCGCCTCGAGGCTCGGCTCAGGCCAGCGTCGCCAGCTTCTTCTGGAGCTGGCTCTTGGGCACGGCGCCGATCACCTGATCTACGACCTTGCCCTCCTTGACGAGCAGAATTGTCGGGATCGAGCGAATTCCGTATCGGGCCGCGAGCCCCGGGTTCTCATCGACGTTGACCTTCGCCAGGGTCACCCGGCCGCCCGAATCGCGGGCGAGCTCCTCCAAGACCGGAGCGATCGCGCGACACGGGCCACACCATTCCGCCCAGAAGTCCACCATCAGGCAGCCAGTAGCCGCTACCAGCGCCTCGTCGAAGTTCTGCTCGGTGAGGTGGAGGGTCGGGGAGTCAGTCATCAGCGGTCTCCTCAATAAAAGTCAACGCTCACGCTAACATACCGACCTTCCTGGCGCAAGGCCGGGCAAGGGTGACGGACAGGAATCCCTGTCACTTTGGCATTTGCTCGTGCTACATTCGCTGTACGATGTCGTTGCAGTCGCCGCGGGTCCTCGTAGTTGACGACGAAAAGTCGATCCTGATGCTACTCGAGGAAGCTCTCTCCCAGTGGGGCTACCAGGTCACCTCCGCCAGCAGCGCTGTCGACGCCCTCGGCGCCCTGCGCACCCAGGTGTTCGACGCCGCGCTCACCGATGTCAGGATGCCGGACATGAGCGGCATCGACCTGCTCCGCGAGCTCAAGAAGCGGGACGAGTCGATGGAAGTGGTCATCATGACCGGCTATCCGACGATCGCCTCGGCCGTCGAGGCGCTCAAGGAAGGCGCCTACGACTACCTGTCCAAGCCGCTCATCCTCGACGAGCTCCGCCACCTGATGCAGCGGCTCATGGAGCGGCGCTTCCTCCGCGGCGAGGTGCAGACACTCCGCATGCGGCTGGGTGAGGAGCTGACAGTCAGCGAGCTGATCGGCAGCTCTGCGGCCATGCAGCGCGTGAAAGACGTGATCGGCAAGGTCGCCGTGACCGATTCGCCGGTCCTGGTGGAAGGCGAGAGCGGGACGGGCAAGGAGCTGGTGGCGGCGGCCATCCATCGCCTGTCCGCCCGGTCCAAAGGACCCTTCATCCCCGTGAACTGCAGCGCCATCCCCCGCGACCTGCTGGAGTCCGAGTTCTTCGGCCACGTCCGGGGTGCGTTCTCGGGTGCGGTGTCGGATGCGCTCGGGCTCTTCCGGGGGGCGAACGATGGGACGATCTTCCTGGACGAGATCGCCGAGCTGCCGCCCGAGCTCCAGGTGAAGCTCCTCCGCGTCCTGCAGGAGATGCAGGTTCGCCCCGTGGGCTCGACCAAGGCCTTCCCAGTCGACGTCCGCGTGATCGCGGCGACCAATCGGAACCTCGAGCAGGCCATGAAGTCAGGAAGCTTCCGGCAGGACCTCTTCTATCGTCTCAACGTCATCCGTATCACTCTGTCGCCGCTCCGAGACCGGCGCGAGGACATGCCGGCTCTGGTGAACCACTTCATCCGCCGGTTCAACAAGCGCTTCCGCCGCGACGTGCGCGGCATCACGCCCGACGCCCTGGCCGCGCTGGCGGCCTACGACTTTCCCGGCAATGTCCGGGAGCTCGAGAACCTGATCGAACGGGCCTACGCCATGGGCACCCGCGAGCACATCACGCTGGCGGATCTGCCCAGCCTCTCGGCCCGGCCGACCCTGACCCCGGCAATCGACACGAAGAGCGTGCCCACGCTGGCCGAGGTCGAGAAGGATCT
>JBOHPM010000461.1:0-3081 GCA_050731715.1 Candidatus Rokuibacteriota bacterium | reverse complement strand
CGCTCCACGAGCCGGGCGATCACCGCGTCCAGGTCGGAGGTCTCGCCCGAGTGATAGAAGCGGGGCAGGCGGTTCGGCTCGCCGCTGCACGACCGGAAGTTCAGCAGGACACCGCGCCAGCCCCGGGCCGCCGCCTCCCGCAGGAGACCGACGACGTAGTGCGAGCGCACCGAGCCTTCGAGACCGTGGAGCACCACCACCAGCGGAGCTTCCGGCCGGCCCTCGAGCCAGTCGAGGTCGACGAAGTCGCCGTCGGCCATCTCCAGCCGCTCGCGGCGCACGGGCGTCCGGTCCCGGCGAAAGAGCGGCCCCCAGACGGTCTGCAGGTGCCGATGCCGGCACCACCAGGCCGGGTGAAATTCCGGAGTGCGCGTCAGCGCGCCGGCCTCACTCCTGACCCTGGAGCAGGAGCTTGGCCACCTCCGAGACGATCGCGCGGGCCCGCTGGTCGAGCTCGGCCTCGGTGAGGTTGGCGATCGGGTGCGGCACCATGAGGAACCGATAGGTGGGCAGGCCCCACTGCTCGGCCATGGCCCGGCCCGTCTGCTCGAACACGTCGGTCACGATCGACGCCGAGGGAACGCCGGCCTTCTCGAGGACGATGCCGTCGAGCACACTGCCCGACGAGCAGGACCCTCAATCGCCGATGCCGGCGACCATGACGTCGCAGGTCCGACGCACCTCCGCGATGATCTCCTCGTGCGCGGGCACGCTGGAGTTCTTCTTGCGCCACATCCGGGTGGAGGCGGCCCCGTACTCCCTGACCATGATGTCGCCGATCTTCTGCAGCAGCCGGTCAGAGTTGAACTTGGTGTTCTCGATCAGCGCCACGCGCTTGCCGGTGAGTGACCCGGGCCGGGGCGCGTAGGCGACGGCCTGCCGGGCCGCCGGGGTGGTAGGGTCGAGGATCTCGATCATTGCCTGACCTCCTTGGTGACCGCCTGCGAGGAGCGTTTGCTGCCCCAGCCGGGGATATAGGCGGAGAACGCGCCGGCCCGGCCTCCGGCGGCCACGACCAGAATATCATCCGGGGTTTCCACCAGCGGCCGCCGCTTGGACTCGTCGGCGGGCTCTACCGCACCCGCCATCCGCTCGGTCTGCTTGAGATGGGCGTGGGAGTTCTGGGTGTGCTCCCACACGAAGCGCCGGATCTCGGGCTTCCCCCAGCCTCTGGCCGCGATCGTCCGCATGTGCTCGCCCGCGAGCACCAGCGCGTAGTGGGGCTGCCCCATCGTATTGCCGGAGATTCGCATGTCGTCGCTGAGTGTGGTGAGGACGCCCTCGGCGGTGCTGGAGAGCTGGTTGTACACCTGGTGCGGGGCTTCGGCGGCCATGATCGTCACCGCGCTCTGCTCGGCTCTCAGCCCACGCTCGACGTGGAGCGGCGTCCACGGGCTCTCCTCCTCGTTCTCCCCGATGACGTAGGAGACCTTGCCGGGATGGCCGAGCGTTCCCCGGTCGAGCCGGCCCGGCCACGATCCGCACACATTGCGCATGACCAGGCGCACGGCGCGGCCGATGGTCAGGTTCGAGCGCCAGCCCGGGCCGAAGAGGTTGTCGCCGCTGTTGATGTCCAGCGCCCGGCGAATGGGGCCGTTGACGATCATGAGCACGGCCGCGCCGGCGGTGGAGGTGCCCGGACCATGATAGGACCACCGCGGATCGCCGATGGCCTCGACGGCCGCGACCACCACCGGCATGTACGCGGGCGCGCAGCCGGCCATCACCGCGTTGATCGCCACCTTCTCGGCGGTGATGGCCACCGCGCGGTGCTCCACGTAGGCCACCTGCTGCTGGGGATCCAGCTTCACGGCCTCCAGCATGGCCCGCACCTTGGCCTCGGTGGGCGGCACCACCGGCAATCCATCGCTCCAGCCCTGCTGGAAGCAGAACTCGATCGCGTCGTCCAGGCTCGCCACGGCATGGCGCGGCGACGTCAGCGTGCTCGGCATGAGGCTCCTCCCTTTCGCGGCGGCCACGCTATCACCGTGGCTCCCGACCCGCAACCGGCGCGTCGGGCCCCGGCACCGGCACCATCACCGCCCGGGTGGCCCCGAACGTGGGGACAATCACCGAGTGCTTGCCCGGTCCGCCCGCCACCACCACCATCACGTCGGCGGCGGCGGCGGCGGCGACGGCGACACTCACCGTCTCGTCGGGCGAGCGGTCGCGGAAGCGCCCGGGGTCGATGGTGGCGAAGCGGGCCAGATTCTCCCGGCTGAACGCCGACAGGCGCACCCGCGCGCGCTCGAAGAAGGCCTGCATGCAGGTGCAGGAGCGCGGGTCAACGCCTCCACGACGGCGTCGAGGCTCCTCCTCTAGGGCCAGACGTCGGCCAGGAACGCGACGAGATCGTAGACCACGTGTACGACGATCGTAAACGTCGTCGAGGTCCGCCGCTTGACGAGGCCCAGGGCCACGCCCACGGCGAAGATCATCAGGATGCCGGGAATCTGGTACTGGACGTGGAGGATCGCGAACAGCGCCGCACTCAACCCGATGCCCAGGCGGGGCTGGAGCGCGCCCCGGAAGAGAACTTCCTCGCCTACCCCGGCGGCCAGCGACACGAGGGCCGCGCCTGCCACTGGGGGAATGCCGACGAACTCGTAGTCGAACCGGTCCTCCAGCGCGTGCAGGTCGGGGAGCACCAGGCTCTCGGTCCACTCCATGACGGCCACGGCGACGTTGAACACGAGCGCGGTCGCCACCGCCCAGCCCACGTGCGGTAACCGGAGCGGCCGCACGTCGAGACGGGCCAGGGCGGCCCTCCCGTCGCGCGTGAGGAGGAACCCCACCCCGGCCAGGGCCAGGGCTAGGTCGGAGACGACGGCAACCAGCGAGTCACTGGGATGAAACGGGACGCTCGTCGACGGCTCCTCCTGCAAGTCCACGAACAGGACCATGGAGAACAACACGGTCAGCACCATCGCCACGACGGCCACGGCGTGTACGGCGGAGGCGGGATCGAGTCCCAGCGGGCGGAGGAGCACCGCGCGGAGCCGGCGCGGCGCCAGCAGCACGGTCAGCACGGCAACCAGGAGGAACGCCGCTGTGCTCTCGACCGGGACCAGCCCGAACGGG
>JBOHPM010000460.1:0-3081 GCA_050731715.1 Candidatus Rokuibacteriota bacterium | reverse complement strand
GAGGTCGACCATGCGGGTTCGGCAGAGCAGGGTCTCGCCCGGCCGCAGGGGGCGGAACAGCTCGAACTCCTGCTCGCCATGCAGCACGCGGGAGATGTCGATGCCGAGATCGTGGAGCAGCGCCGCGGTGTCGGTGGCTTCCGATCGGAACGTGATGGCGAAGGTGGGTGGCGCGATGACGTCGCCCCAGGGCGAGGCCCGCCCGACCTCGTCGTCGAGGTAGTGCGCGTTCAAGTCGCCCAGAGCCCGGGCGAACTCTTTCATCTTCACGCGCTCCAGGGTGACCGCGAACGGCGGGTACTCCTTGCCGACGAGCTCCTTGCTGAGGGTGATGGGCATCAGGGCTGGCCCTTCTTCATGGCCCGATCCAGAAATGCTTGGATGTCGGCCACGACGAAGCGCTCGTGCCGTCCTTCGGCGATCTTCTCCTTGTCGTCCCAGGCCTCCACCGAGAAGAGGAAGCGCCGGCCATCGCCCTGCATCAGCGTGGCCCGGGCCCGCACGCGCATGCCCACCGGGGTCGCGGCCAGATGACGCATCTCCACCATCGTGCCCACCGTGCCCGCCCCGGCCGGCAGGTGTGGCGTGAGCACCGCGCCGGCGGCATTCTCCAGCAACCCCACCACGAACGGCGTGGCCAGGACGTGGACGCCGCGGTTGCCCATGGCATCCGCGGTGCGGTCCGGGGTCACCGTGAGCGCGACCTCGGCGCTGGCGCCCGGAGGCAGATCCATGCCGCGCCACTTTTACCGCGAGACGAGGAGGAACTGCAAGCCCATGAGCACCAGGAAGACCTCGAGCACGGTGAGGAAGGTGCGATCGCTGATGCGGTCGAGCAGGCCGCGGCCGAGCCAGGCCCCGACGAACATGATGGCGCCGAGCACGAGCCCGACGGCGACGGTCTCCCAGGTGATCAGGGCGAAGCTGGCGAAGGCCAGGCCCCGGGCGACGTGCATGCCCAGGGCGCAGACGGACTCGGTGCCGATGTAGGCGCCGCGTCGCAACCCGTAGGCCAGGAAGAACGGGGTGGCCACGGGTCCCGTGGCCACGACGATGCCCGACAGCACACCGACGAGCGCGCCCACCACCGGGAAGTGGCGCAGCCGCACCGTGACGTTCCGGTTCAGCATCAAGCGCCGCAAGGGCACGGAGGCGAGGAGGAAGGCGCCCATGATCCAGCGGACCGATTCTGCGGGCGCCCCGGCGTAGAACACCACCCCGACAACGGTGGCGGGGATGGCGCCGGCCAGGAATCGGAAGGCCACGCCCGGATGCACGTCACGCCGGCTCCACCAGATTCGCGACAGGTTGCCGAGGAGCATGGTGACGGTGAGCACCGGCGCGGCAGCACGGACGCCGACGGCCCAGACGAGCAGGGGCAGCAAGATCAGCCCGGCGCCGAAGCCGGCGACCCCTCCGACGACCGAGCCGAGCACCGCACCACCGAGCAGGACAGCCCAGCCGAGTGGGTCAGGCATCGCGCGTCCGCACTCGTGCCATCATACGCGATGTGGGCAGAGCGCTGGCGGGAGCGGGCGCCTTCGTGGTCTCGCTCGACTCCACAGTGAACATCGCCTTCCCGGCGATGGCCACTGCCTTCGCCGTTCCTGCCGAGCAGGTTCGCGGGGTCGTCATCAGCTACGTGCTCACCTACGCCCTCATGTCGTTCGTCGGCGGCGCTCTCGGCGACCGCTTCGGGCACCGGCCGGTATTCCTGGCCGGCATGGCCCTGAGCGGCCTGGGCTTTGCCGCCTGCGGCACGGCCTCGAGCTGGACGGCGCTTCTGGTTGGACGCGTGGTGCAGGGTCTCGCGGGTGGCCTCGTCTACGGGACCACACCGGCGCTGGTGACGCTTGCCGTGCCGGCCGACTCGCGCGGGCGAGCGCTGGGTTTCCTCAACGCAGCTATCGGCGTGGGCTTCGCCATCGGGCCGCTGATCGCGGGTGCCGTCGTGGACCGCTGGGGCTGGGCGGCGGTGTTTTTTCTGAGGGTGCCACTGGCCCTGGCCGTGCTGGCGTGGGGCGGGGCGACCGCCCCATCGATCCGGGGGCGCGTGGGCCTGCCGCTCCTGTCGCTGCCTGACGTCGCGCGCGCCACCGTGCTCGGCACGGGAGCCCTCGCCTTTCTGGCCCAGGCCGGCATCTTCGCCATCTGGCTCCTCGGCCCCTTCTACCTGCTCGAGAGGCGGGGCCTGGACACCTTCTTCGGAGGCATCCTGTTCATGCTGACGCCGCTGGGCACCGCCCTGGCCGCGGCGCCGGCGGGCCGGCTCGCCGATCGCATGGGCCCGTGGCCTCCGATGGCGGTCGGGCTGGGCCTGGAGGCGGCCGGGCTGGGAGTGCTCTCCACGGCCGGCCCCACGACGTCCGCTATCGTTCTGGCGGCTGCCCTCTTGGCCGCCGGCCTGGGCGTGGGCCTCTTTCAGGCGCCCAACATGACGGCGCTGATGGCGCAGTTCCCGCTTGCGCAGCAGGGAGTCGCCGGGGGCTTCGCGTTCCTGGCGCGCACCCTGGGAACGGTCGGGGGTGTGGCGGTGCTCGCCCACGTGTTCGCGGTGGTGCGCGTCACCGCCGGCTTCGACGTCGCCTTCGCGCGGGCCTGTGCGATGGCGGCGGCCGCCGTGGGCCTGGCCGCGCTGGCCGCGCTCGTCGTCGTGGTGTCCAGGCCACGCCAAGCCGAGCGACGCCTCTGACCAGGCGTCCACCGTGTTACAACGGTGCGATGCCAGCATCGGGCACTGTCCTCTGGCTGCTCCTCTCGGCACTCTTCGCGGCGCTGGACCTGGTCGGGGCGGCCGAGGGCCTGGCCCTTGTCGTTCCGCTGATCGTCGCGGTGGTGGTGGCGCGGGCCCTGCAGGGCTGGCCCTGGGCCCGGACTCACGCGACGTGGGTAGCCGTCGTTGCCGCCGCAATCTCGGCGGCGCTCGCCGTCGTGATGTTGGCGTTCGCGCTGCACCCGTTCGGGCTGGTCCCGGTCGAGAGCACAGCGGCGTTCCTCCTGGTTGCCGTGCTGACCGTGCTGCTGGCGCCGCGCCGGCTCCGCGCGGTGCTCCTCCGCCCGCTGGGACTCGATCCCGCCTCC
>JBOHPM010000459.1:0-3090 GCA_050731715.1 Candidatus Rokuibacteriota bacterium | reverse complement strand
TCGGCGTAGGGCACGGGCGGGGGACGCAGCGGCTCGATCTCCACCCGCTCGAAGATCCCCAGGCCTCCCAGTCGGCGCTGGGCCCGCAGCAGCTCCTCGGGGTTGAAGGGATCCCCCTCGCGGATCGGCAGCTCCCGGAGGACCACGTACTCCTTGGTGAGGGTCAGGCCACTGATGAGGATGCGACCGAACCGGGTCTGCGGGCCCTCGTCGATCCGGTAGACCACGTCCTCGATGCCCTCGCGCCGGGTGGCCTCGATCGCCACCCGGGCCGAGACGTAACCGCGCTGGGCATAGCGACGCTCCAGGACGCGCCGGCCCTCCTCCGCCACCGTGGCGTTCCAGGGTTGCCCGGCCTTGAGCGGCACGCCCGTGAGCAGGTCCTCGGCCGCGAAGATCGTGGCTCCCGCGACCGTGACGTTGCCGACCTGCACCCGTCGGCCCTCGTGCACGGGCACCGTGATGTGGACCCGCGACCAATCGTCCTGGAAGCTCACCTGGGCCGGGCCGGCCTGGGCGTCGGGGAAGCCGAGCGAGCGCAGGTAGGTCCCCAGCGTGTAGAGGTCCCGCTCGAGCACGTCGGCTCGGTAGAAGCCCCGGTGGAACACGCCCGGCGGCCGCGTCTGCAGCTGGGCCAGGAGGCGCTCGGATGGCTCGGTCGTCGCGCCGGTGATGCTCACCGAATCGACCACCACCTGCGGCCCCTCGTAGACGTCGAACTGAACGACCTCGGCCTCCTCCTCCTGACGAGAGGAAACCGTCACCGTGGCGAAGTAGTAGCCTGCCTCCCGGTAGGCCGCCTCGATCTGGCGGGCGCTGGCGCGAAGCTCGGGTACGTCGACCGTCCCCGTGTGCGGGAAGGTGAGCCGCTCTCTCAGGGCTTTCTCGTCGAGGGCCGTCGCCCCGGGGAATTCCACGCGGACCGGGCGACCGGCCGCGACGCGGATGGTGAGATCGACCCGGTTCGTGGCGGCGTCCCAGCGCGGCGGCTCCGCCGTCACCCGGGCCTCGAAGAACCCTTCCTGCCGCAGGCGGCTTTCGGCCGCCTGCACCGCGTCCCGCAGCGCGTCCTCGCGAAAGGGCCGACCCTCGCGCAGGCCTAGCGCGCGACGAGCCAGCGGCTCCACCGTGGACGGCTCGGCCTCCAGCCGCAGGGTGCCGATCCGCGCCCGCTCTCCGGCTTGGATGACCAGGGTGGTGTCACGGGCGTTCGTGGCGGGGTCGGCACGCGTCTCGACCTCGACCCTGGCGCCCAGGAACCCCTCGCGGCTCAGGCGCGCCAGCATCGCCTGGCGCGCCTGCTCCAGCCGTTCGGCCTCGGCGCTTGCACCGGGCGCCAGCCCGGCGGCCTCCATCAGCTCGACCTCGGGCAGGCCGAGGTCGCCGCGCAGCTCGAGCTTCCCCAGGTGGGGCCGCCGCTCGAGGTAGTAGACCAGTCGCGTTCCGCCCGCCTCGGGCCGCTCCTCCACTCGGATGACGGAGAAGAGCCCCAGCGCCCACAGTCGGTCGAGGGTCTGGCGAATCACGAACCGCCGCCGGGGCTTGCCGGCGAGATCCCCGATCGCCGCCCTGACCTGGCTCTCCGGGAGCCCGTGGGGGGAGACGATGTCGACGCCGACGATCAGTGGCGGCTCGCCGCCCGTCGGAGCCGCCGCGGCAGCGGGAGTGAGGTCCCAGATCCCGAGCACGACGAGGATGACCCCAACGGTCGCCCTCATCGGAACCGGAACCGGATCAGCACGTCGCCCCCGAACCCGCCGCGGAAGTCCTGCTCGCCGGCGACCCGAAGGGGCCCCAGGACCTGATACTCGACCCGCAGCCTGCGCTCGTCCGTGGTCTCCGGGCCCTGCGCGTAATCCATGTACACGTTGACCCCGGTTTGCCCAGGCTGGATCCCGAAGAGATCCTGGGCCAGGAAGGACGCGGCCTCCCCCACGAAGGTGCCGGCCCCGGCCTGGCCCATCTGCGCCCGGGTCGCGCCGAACGCCACCAGGCTCAGCACGTCCTCCTCCGGCAGCGGGGGCGAGGACACGAAGGTGATCTTCAAGTCGTCGCTGCGTCCCGTCACCTGCATGGTGACGTCGTAGTCCCTGATGCGGGCGATGCCCCGGACGTCGAGCTCGGGATCGATGCGCCGCGGATCGGTGAAGCGCACGATGGCCGCGGTGAGCTCGAACGTGTGCCGCCGGAACACGATCTGACCCTCGCGTACGGTCAGCGAGCCGAAGAGGATGGGCGCGGCGCTCGTCCCCTGAACCCGGAGCAGGCCGCCAGCCCGCAGCCGGGCCAGGGCCGTGCGGACGACGATCTTGTCGTCGAGATTGGCCCGCAGGTCCAGGTGAACGCCAGCGTCGGTCGGTAGGCCCGCCGCGGGGCGGCGCTCGATGAGCATCCGGAGGAGCGAGATGTCGCGGGCGTAGAGACCGCGCACGAGGCGCGCCTCGCCCCGCAGCAGGGCCCGCGGGCCGAAGCCGACCAGCTCGAGGTCGGCGTCCCACACCGTCTCCAACCCCTCCAGCAGGGACAGATCCACCCGCCGCGCCGTGCCCGCGACGCGGAAGTCGCCGACCCGTCCCTCCGCGATCCGCACCTCGCCGGCAGCGTTCAGCGAGCCCCCGCCGACGGTGGCCGAGGCCTTGACGATCCTGACCGCGCTCGGCGTGGCCCGGAGCTCGGCCCGGACCCCGCGCAACGCCTCCGGATAGTCGCGCAGGAGGATGAGGCCGTCGCTGACCGTTCCCTCGCCAGTGACCTCCGGCGCTGACGTCGTTCCGGCGACCCTCACGGTCGCGGCGAGGATGCCGGTTGCCTCCCGGATCTCGGGCCGGCGCGAGGCGAGGACGGCGAGCGGGACTCGACCACGGGCCTGGATGTCGAGGCGGCCCCCGTCGTGGACGGCTCCGGTGGCGCTCAACGTCCCGCTCTGGCCCACGATGTCGGCCGACTCGAGGTGGAGCACCCCCGGCGTGCGCCGCAGGAGCACCGGGCTCCGATTCTGCCAGGCCTCGTTCGCCACGACGAGCCGCAGCGGGTCGATGACGATCGGGCCCTGAGCCCGGGCCGGGTCGGCGAAAGGAATCACGAGCTCGG
>JBOHPM010000458.1:0-3107 GCA_050731715.1 Candidatus Rokuibacteriota bacterium | reverse complement strand
AAACGCGGTTCGCCGATGTGCCGAACGGCCTCGTCGAGAACTGCAAGATCGGCGTGCTCGACGCCTTCGGCGCCGGCTTCGTCGGATCCGTCCAGCCGTGGACCCGGCGTATCCTGTCGGTGGTCCAGTCGCTCGGCGGCACGCCCGACGCCTCCGTCATCCATAGGGAGTGGCGCACGGACGTCGCGCGGGCGGCCTTCGCCAATGGTGTCCTGATCGGCGCGTTCGAATGTGAGCCGCTGACCGGGTCCCACGCCAGCGGGACGGTACTGCCGGCGGCGCTGGCGGTATCTCAGCGAGAGCGATTCGACGGCGCCTCGTTTCTCACGGCGCTCGCGCTGGGGTTCGAGGTGTCGGCACGCATCGCGCGCACGGCGGTCGGGCTCGAGACCGTGCGCGGCTTCCACAATCCGGGCACGCAGGGGCCGTTCGGGGCGGCCGCGGCGGTGGGCAAGCTGTATGGCTTCGACGAGGAGCGTCTGGCCAGCGCGATGGGAATCGCCGGGTCGTCGAGCGCCGGCCTGCTCGAATTCGCCTGGAGCGGTGGCGATACCAAGCGCCTGCATCTCGGACGCGCCGGCCAGCTCGGGTTGGAGAGCGCGCTGCTCGCACGACAGGGCGTGCGCGGTCCCCAGACAGTCCTCGAGGGCCGGTCCGGGTACTTCAACGCGTTTTCAGGGCCACCCCGGATGGAGACACTGCTCGCGGGGCTGGGAACAGACTGGGCCATCGAACCGCCCTCGCTGAAGTCGTATGCGACTCATGTGACTCACCAGGCGGTGGTCGACGCCATCCAGCGCTTCAAGCGCGAGCATCCGCTCGATCCCGGTACGATCACCCGCGTGGTGATCCGCGGTGCTGGACGGATCATGGAAGAACGGCACGCCGGGCGTGCGCCGCACGATGTCCTCGGCGGACAGTACAGCCTGCCCTTCACGACGGCCGTGGCCCTGACGAGGGACATGGTGAACCCTCTCGTCTACGACGAGACCGCCGTGCGCGACCCGCTCGTGCGGGATCTGGCACGACGCATCGAGCTCGAGCCCCGCGATGATGTTGGTCCGGCGGCGCCCTATGTCTGGCCCGCGGAGGTGATCATCGAGTGCGGGAGCCGATCCCACACACTGCGCACCCGACCTCACAAGGGCGCGCCGTCCAACCCGTTCACGTGGGCGGAGATCTGCGAGAAGTTCTACCGCTACACCTCATCCATCGTCGAGGCGGCGCAGGCCACGGCGCTCATCGACGTCGTCGGGCGGCTGGAAAAGGTGACCGACATGGCCGACGTCGCCGAGCTCGTCGCTGCTACCGTAACGCCCCGCGATTGGAGAAGCGCGTCTCCTGGCTGGTGATGAACTCCAGCAGCGCCGCCTGGCCGCTCTCGGTGGCCTTGCGGGCCCGGGCGAAGGCGCCGGCGATGTCCTCGGGGCGCTCGACGCGTTCGCTCCAGCCGCCCATGGCGCGTCCCAGATCCGCGTAGCGCCCGCCGATGTCGCGGGCGCCGTACTTGTCGTGCGACACGACGAGGTGCGGGATCTCGATGGCCATGGCCGAGTTGTTGAGCACGACGGTGCAGATGGGGGTCCCGCAGCGCACCGCGGTCTCGAAATCGAGGCCGGTCATGCCGAAGGCGGCGTCGCCCATGAAATTGACGCAGAACTTGTCGGGGGCGGCGAGCTTGGCGCCGATGGTGAGGCCGAGCCCGGTGCCGAGGGCGTGGGACTTGCCCCAGCCGAGGTAGCTGCGCGGCGGGACGGCCCGGTAGAAGGGCATGAGCTGGTCGCGCGGGCTCCCCGAGTCGTGCGTGACGATCGCCTCACGCGGGTCGACCGTGCGCATGAAGTCGGCGATGACCCGATAGGGATTGATGGGGACCTCTTTCGAGCCGAGCGTCGATGCCCACTCGGCCAGCCAGGCCGAGCGCACGCGCTCGAGCTCGGCGCGCACGCTCTCCCGTCCGGCGGGGCGGCCGCCCTGGGCTCGGACGGCCTCGATGAACTGGCGCAGCACGAGTCGCGCGTCCCCCAGGAGCGGATAGTCAGCGGCGTAGCTCTTGTTGAGGTCGCGCTCGTCGTTGGTGGCGTGGATGAGCGTCTTGCCGGCCGGAATACTGGCGGCCATGCCGTGGCGGGTGAAGCTGCAGCCGATGCCAAAGACCACGTCGGCCTCGCGGAGATATTGCAAGGTTTGCCCGGTGACGGACGGGCCACCGGCGCCGAGCGCGAGCGGATGATCCTCGGGGAATGCGCTCTTGGCCTCCATCGTGGTCATGACCGGCGCCTGGAGCAGGTCGGCCAGCTCGAGCAGATCAGCCGACGCCTCGGCGTACAGCACGCCCTGGCCGGCGTGAATCACGGGGCGCCGCGCCTCGCGCAGCACCCGGGCGGCCGTCTCGACGTCGCGGGCATTGGCGCCGGCCGCCGTCACCTTGACCGGCCGGTACGCTTCGATCAGGGCGTCGGGCACTTCTTCGTTCAGGATGTCGGCGGGGATCTCGACCATCACCGGGCCGGGGCGGCCCATGCGCATGAGGCTGATGGCCCGGCGCATGACGTCCGCAATCTGCGTGCCCATCGCGACGGTCTCGACGGACTTGGTCACCGACGCGTAGGTGCGCGCCGAGCTGAACAGGGGGAAGACCTGCGCCCGGTCGCGCGGGTGCCCGAGGGGCAGGATCAGCATCGGCGTGGAGTCGGAGTAGGCGGTGGCCACGCCGGGGAAGGCGTTCTCGGCCCCGGGGCCGTACTGCATGCAGAAGACGGCGAGCGTCTTGCCGTTCTTCACCCGGGCGTAACCGTCGGCGATGCCCACGCCCACGCGTTCCTGGCGGCAGAGCACAGGCCGGATATCGGCCTTGGCCGCGGCCTCGATCACCGGGGTCGTGGGATAGGCGCTCAGGAACTCGGCGCCTTCGATCTTGAGAATGCGGGCGATGGCATCGACGACTTTCACGGGTGGCTCTCCTTTAGCGTGCCGGTTCGGCGGCGAAGACCGGGATCCGTCGTGTGGTCTTGGCCTGGTACTCCTCGTAAGGCGGATAGGCCGCGACGGCGAGCTTCCACAGACGCGCGCGCTCGGACTCGTCGCTGACCTCGCGCACCCGCATC
>JBOHPM010000457.1:0-3108 GCA_050731715.1 Candidatus Rokuibacteriota bacterium | reverse complement strand
GACTTCGAGCGTTGGCGCCGTGGCGCTTTGTGAGCATCTCGCTTGCTCGCCGCCTAACAGGTTGCGGAAAAAATGGTGCCGAGCGCGCGCATGCTCGCCGTGTCGCGGCGGATCATCCGGGTCGCGGGGCTGAATGTCGTTGACCGCGCCAATCGGCATTGGCGGCGAGCGCCTCACGGACGGGGGGGGCGGGGGTGGGCCTCACGTCGGGGCCACCGCGAGCAGGGTCCGCAGCCGCACCAGATTGTATGCCGCACTCGTGAAGGCAAAGAGCCAGGCCACCTTTGCCCGGCCCCGGTGATGGAGCTTGCGCAACGGCCCGACGCATTTGTGCCACCCAAACCCTTCCTCCACCAACTTCCGTTTGCGTTGACTCACGGCGTATCCCGCATGGCGCGTCGTGCGCCCATCTACGGTGCTGCGCCGGCGATACCGATGGCGGTTGGGACTCACGTGCGGCGTGAAGCCCAGGGCCCGCACCCCCGCGATGAACTCCGGCGCATCGTAGCCCTTGTCCGCCCCGAGCGTCCGGCGCCGGCGCCGCCGCCCCAGCCGCTGGAGCATGGCGAGCGCCGCCTCCCGCTCGGCGTGGTAGCTGGGCGCCCGCACATCGGTCGCGACGATCAGCCCGTGCCGGTTCTCGGTCAGCACGCTCGCTTGATAGCCGAGGAAGGCCGCCCCGTGGTGCGTCTTCCGCACCAGCCGCGCGTCCGGATCCGTCACCGAGCGATGCGTCCTATTCGACCGCTTCTCCCCGCGGAAGTTGATGCTCGGGTTGCTGGGATCGTCATCCGACAGCGGGGGCGTGGGATCGGTGATCGGCCGGAAACTCTTGTGACTGGCCCACGCCTCGAGCAGCGTGCCGTCGACGGTGAAATGGTCCTGGGAGAGCAGCTGCTGCTGCGCCGCGAGGGCCCGCACTTGCCCGAAGAACGCCTCGGCAATGTCCCCCGCGAGCAGCCGATCTCGATTCTTGGTAAACACCGTCGGCACCCACACGGGATCGTCCGGCGTGAGCCCCACAAACCAGCGATACAAGAGATTGTAGTCGAGCTGCTCCATGAGCTGGCGCTCGCTCCGAATCGTGTAGAGCACCTGCAGCAACAGGGCCCGGAGCAGCTGCTCCGGCGGAATCGACGGGCGGCCGATGGCCGCGTACAGGCGCTGGAAGCGCGGCGAGAGCGCCGCCAGCACGGGGTCGACCAACCGGCGCATGGCGCGCAGCGGATGATCGGGGGGAATGCGATCTTCGATCGATCGGTAGCTGAACAGGATCGCTTGCCGCTCGTCAGGACCGCGCATGCGTCAACTCACCGTGAGGGATGACCAATCTATGGACTTCCCTCGGCTCACGAAACAGACTTTTTCAGCAACCTGCTAACTAGCGCGGAGGCCGTGTGAGAACTCGCGGTGGGTGAACCGCGATGGCGTGGCTGCGACGGGAACACGGAGCGCGAGCGGTCGGAGACAGAAAGTCGGCGGGTGAAGCGGTCAGGCGGGGGATCGGGGCCCTGGCGGCGCCGTCGGCGAGCAGAAGCGGCGGAACGGCCCTGCTTAGGCCACGGCTTCCAGCAGCCGCGGCACGCCGACCAGGTTGAGCACCCGCTTCAGGTTGTAGGCCAGGACCGTCAGGCTGAACTCGCCCCGCACCTTGCGCAGACCCTTGAGCAGGAAGTAGCCCTGATCCATCGCGCGCTTCATCGTCCCGAAGGGATGCTCGGCGAGCGCCTTGCGCTGGCGGAAGAGCTCAGGCGCGCGGCGCAGGTGCGCCGCCATGGCCTCCAGCAGTTGCTCGTCCACCCACCGGGTGAGCTTGCGCCCGTCTTTATTCCGCGTGCACCGGGGCTTGAGGGCGCAGCGCGCGCAGGCACTGGTGCGGTAGTTCTTGATGGTGCGCCCTAACTCGACCGTGGTGGTGCGGTAGGTGAGCGCCTGGCCGGCGGGACAGCGGTAGGCGTCCTGCGCCGCATCGTAGACGAAGTCGTCTTTGGTGAACAAGCCGCGCGCCTCATTGGCCGACGTGAGCGGCCGCGGCACCAGCGGCGTGATCCCCGCCTCGAGGCAGGTCTTGATCTCGGCCCCGTGATAGTAGCCCTGGTCGGCCACGACCACCGGCGTCGCGCCCTCCAGCACTGCCTGCGCGGCGATGGCCAGGGGGCTGAGCTGATCGCGGTCACCCGCGGTGTTCGTGACGGCTTCGGCCACGATGAGCTTGTGCCTGGCGTCCACGGCGCTCTGCACGTTGTAGCAGACCTCGATGCGCCCTCCACTCATCATCGGCCGACTGTCGGGATCGGTGAGCGAGCGCGCGGTCTCGCCGCTCGCCGCCAACTCCTGCCGAAGACCGTCGTACCGCGCCCGGCGCTGCCGCAACGCCGCGATCTTCTCGCGCAAGGCGTCAGTGCTCGGCCCCTCGGTGCCCGCCTCGGCTTCGTCCTGGCGCTCCAGCTCGCGCAGATAGCGGGCGATCGTGCGGTCAATGTCCCGCTGCAGCGTGGCCAGGCGGGCCGGCGTGTAGCTCCGGTCTCGGGCATTGACTGCCCGGAACTTGCTGCCGTCGATCGCCAGCAACTCGCCGCCGAATAGGTCCAGCCGCCGACACAGCAGGATGAACTCCCGGCCCACCCCCTTCAGCGCCTCCGGGTGATCGCGGCGGAAGTCGGCGATCGTCTTGAAGTCCGGGGTGAGCCGCCGCAACAGCCACATCAGCTCCACGTTACGGTGGCTCTCCTGCTCCACCCGCCGGCTGGACCGGATCCGGTGGAGGTAGCCGTACAGGTAGAGCCGCAGTAGATCCCCGGGATCGTAACCCGGGCGCCCGGTCTCCGCGGGCACCGCCCGCTGGAACCCGAGGGCCCGCAGATCGAGCTGGGCCACGAAGGCATCGAGAAAGCGCACCGGGTTGTCGTCTCGGACGTAGTCGTCGAGGACCTCGGGCAAGAGCACGGCCTGCGTGCGATCGGCGCCGGCGATGTAGGCCATCCGCGAAGCTCCGAGCAGGGGGAGCGCTGGCCAAATCCGGGGACGCACAATATATGGAACGGTAGGGAGTTTTCACACAGGCTCCGCGTGCAGCTGGCGGGCGCGGCCGAGTAGGGAACCGTTGCG
>JBOHPM010000456.1:0-3120 GCA_050731715.1 Candidatus Rokuibacteriota bacterium | reverse complement strand
CTGTGGCGGCCTGGATCTCTACCCACACGAAAGCCGGTAGAGCCATTTAATATAGCAAGGAGGTCCCCATGAGCGCCCGACGAGCAAAATGGAGCCGACGTGAGTTCGTGGGTGGCCTGACGCTATCGGCGACGGCGGGGCTTCTCGGCGTGAGGCCTGAGGCGAGCGCTGCCGAGCCGCCACCCGAGACGCCGAAGCTACGCATGACCCGCATTCCGGGGATCTGCATCGCCCCACAGTATGTCGCGCGGGAGTTGCTCGTGGCCGAGGGCTTTACTGACCTCGAGTACGTCGACATCGGGGGTGTCGACCCGTACCCGGCCTTCGCCTCGGGCAAGGTCGACCTCAGCATGGCGTTCGTCCCGCCCTTCTTAGTGCAGGTGGACGCCGGGGTCCCGATCGTCCTGCTAGCTGGCATTCACGTCGGCTGCTTAGAGTTGTTCGGCACCGGCCCGGTCCGCGCCATCCGCGACCTGAAGGGCCGGTCGGTCGCGGTTCCTGTACTCGGATCCGCCCACCATGCCTTCGTGGCCAGCATGGCGGTCTACGTGGGCGTGGATCCACGGAAGGATATCAACTGGGTCACCCACCCGATCGCGGAGTCGGCGACGGTGCTCGCCACGGGAAAGGCAGATGCCCTAGCGGGCCTGCCCCCGGTGCCGCAAGAACTGCGGGCGCGGGGCATCGGCCGCGTCATCGTGAACAGCGCGACGGATCGGCCGTGGTCCCAGTACTTCTGCTGCATCGTCGCCTCGAACCGGGACTTCGTCGGTAAGTATCCGGTGGCGACCAAGCGGGCGCTGCGGGCTCTACTCAAGGCCACCGACATCTGCGCAACAGCTCCGGAGCAGACGGCCCGACTCCTTGTCGATCGAGGCTTCACGCGGGACTACCAGTTCGCGCTACAGGCGGTCCGGGAGGTCCCCTACAACCGTTGGCGGTCATACGATGTGGAGGACACGGTCCGCTTCTATGCGCTGCGGCTCCACGAGGCTGGGATGGTCAGATCCGGCCCGCAAAAGCTCATCTCCCAGGGCACCGACTGGCGGTTCCTCAACGAGTTGAAGAAGGAATTGAAAGGATACCGCGAGTCCCACGAGGCGCTCGATGCGGACGAGGCCCATAACTTCAGGATGCAGCCGACGGCCTCCGGCCGCGGCTGATCCTGCACGTTCGGCGGACACAGGTCGGATGGAGGGCAGCAGGTGGTGAAGCAGGCGCGATCGACCATTACGCGCAAGATGATCCTGGCGAGGGTCGCGCTTGTCTTCCCATTGATCGTCGTCATCCTGACAGCACCGCTCGCCTGCGAGGCGCAGCCGGCGGTAAAGGTCCACCGCGTCGGCTTTCTGGCCACGGGCGCTAAACCCTCCACGCCCCTGCCCTCACTAGAGGCGTTTGAGAACGGACTTCGAGAGCTAGGATACGTGGAGCGCCAGAACCTCGTCATCGAGTGGCGCTTCGCGGGGGGTGCCTTTGCGCGCCTGCCCGACCTCGCGGCCGACCTGGTGCGCAGCAGTGTGGACGTCATCGTCGTGGCCGGGCCCGGACCGATACAGGCCGCAAAGGCCGCGACGACGACAATTCCGATCGTGATGCTCGCGGGAAGCAGCGACCCGGTTGCCGAGGGGCTCGTCGCTAGTCTGGCGCGCCCGGGGGGGAACATCACCGGGCTGACCTATGCGGTCTCGCCCGAGCGATTCGGCAAGCAGTTGGAGCTACTCAAGGAGGCCGTCGGCCGCCTGTCCCGTGTCGTGGTCCTCTGGGATCTGGATATGGACTTTTTCCGCCGGCAGTGGGCGACCCCGCTGGGCGAAGCGGCGCAACGGTTGGGTCTGCAGCTTCAGGGGCCGGTACAGGTGCGAGAGCCCGGCCAACTCGACACCGCGTTCGCGACGATGATCGCGCAGAAGGCGGAGGCCATTTTCGTCGTAATGGGCGGACCCGCCTATCAGCATCGCGCGCGTGTCGCCGAGCTCGCCATACGTAACCGGCTCCCAACAGTCGCGGCCTTCAAGGAATTCCCGCAGGCGGGTGGATTCATGAGCTATGGGCCCGATTTGCCGGACATCTATCGGCGAGGGGCCACTTACGTGGACAGGATCCTGAGAGGGGCCAAGCCCGCCGACCTCCCGGTTGAGCAGCCAGCCAAATTCGAGCTGGTGGTCAATCTCAACACCGCAAAGGCACTCGGGCTCACGATCCCGTCTTCGATCCTCGCGAGGGCGGATTACCTGATTCAGTGAACGACACTCTGACAGCATCAACGGCGGCGCACGGCTCGCAATGCCACCGAACATCGCGCTGCCGCAAACCGCGGGCTCGCGGTGCTCGCTCTGCGGCTGCTGATCGCGGGCGTTCGACGGAAAACATCACGCCCACCGGAATGGTAGGATCGGCGCATGGCAAGGTCGGCACGAGAGCTGTTTGAAGAGGCGATGAGGCTCGATCCTCAGGAGCGTGCCACGCTGATGCGGCTTTTGATCGAGACTTTGGACGTCGAGTCCGAGGAAGGCGTCGACGACGCGTGGCGGGTCGAGATCGAGCGTCGAATGGCGGAGCTGGACTCGGGCGCGGTCGAGGCGGAGCCCTGGGAAGAGCTTAGAGCACGGCTGTACCAGCGCTGAATGGCTCCGGCCGCCGTCAGGTTCCACCCTGCCGCAGCGCAGGAGGCGGAATCGGCATATGATTGGTACGCGGCCCGAAACGCTTCTGCGGCGCATGGCTTTCGCTCCGTCACGCGGTCGATGCGGGAGTCAGTACGCCAGCGGCGACTACCAGCGGGTGCTGGCGCAACACGGGACCGTCCGGTTGCCGACAATCCGCTTACGTGGCCCCGTCATGGAAGCCGTGCCCGACGGTACGTCTTCCCGCGATTTCCTTTCAGTCTGGTGTACGGATCGGAATGTGTCAACGACTTTGAGACACCATAGGTACGCATTTACTGTCTGACTCCGGACGAGGGCCGCGAGGCTGCCGACGGTGGCCCTGTTTCCCGGGGTATCAAGATCGCGGCCCCCCTCGAGATCGTCGATCCTGGAGCCGCTGAGGCGCTCGACTTCGAGTTGAGGGCCCGTGGCTTCCCGGATTCTCGGCCCCGGCCCGACGTTCGGCGCCGGC
>JBOHPM010000455.1:0-3125 GCA_050731715.1 Candidatus Rokuibacteriota bacterium | reverse complement strand
GGCCGGCCCGACGCCATGATCGCGACTGTGCGGCCCTGGATCGGGGCGGCGCGCCGCATCGTCGCGCTCACCGGGGCCGGCATCTCCACGGACTCCGGGATCCCGGACTTCCGGGGTCCCCAGGGCCTCTGGACGAAGAACCCCGAGGCCGAGAAGATGGCGACGTACCAGCACTACGTCGCGGATCCCGAGGTCCGCCGGCGGGCCTGGCAGAACCGCCTGGAGTCGCCGGCCTGGACGGCCGAGCCCAATCCCGGCCACCACGCCCTCGTGACGTTGGAGCGGCGTGGCCAGCTCGACACGCTCATCACCCAGAACGTCGACGGCCTGCACCAGCGTGCGGGATCCTCCCCCGCGGTGGTCGTCGAGATCCACGGCACCATGCGCTCGGTGGTGTGCTTGACCTGCGCCGAGCAGGCGCCGACCGAGCGGGCGCTGGCCCGCGTCCGGGCTGGCGAGGCGGACCCGCCCTGCCGCTCCTGCGGGGGCATCCTCAAGACGGCCACCGTCTCGTTCGGTCAGTCCCTCGTGCCCGGGGACCTGGCGCGGGCCCAGGCGGCGGCCCGGCGCTGCGATCTCATGCTGGCGGTGGGCACCAAGCTGTCGGTCTGGCCCATCGCGGGTGTCGTTCCGGTGGCCAAGGAGAGCGGAGCCCGCGTGGTGATCGTGAACGCGGAGCCCACCGAGATGGATCAGCTCGCCGACGCCGTGCTGACTGGCTCGATCGGCGAGCTGCTACCCCGTCTGATCTGAGTTGGCCGACGACCGTTGTAGCACTCGCGCGAACGGGGAGGTCTGGAGGGGGGCCGGCCTCGGCCCCCCCTCCTAAGAATCAGGTGAGACACCGACTGTGTCACACCCCGCGTGAACGGGGGAGGTTTGGAGGGGGCACGCCGCGTGCCCCCTCCAAGCTAACAATAGGTAACCGGGAGCTACCCCACGTGCTGGCGTAGAAAATCGATCGTGCGCTGGCGGGCCAGCCGGGCGCTGGGCTCGTGGTAGCTGGCGCGCTGCTCGCAGTTGAAGCCGTGGCCGGCCGGGTAGGTGTGCATGGGGACCTTGGGCTGCGCGGCCTTGATCTTCTCCCAGTGCTCCTTGGGGATCGAGGCGTCGGTCTCGCCGAAGTGCAGGAGCACGGGGCAGCGCGGCCGCTCGGTGGCGAAATCGGCGACAGCGCCGCCGTAGTAGCCCACCGCGCCGCTGAGCCCGTCGACGCGGGTGGCCGACAGCCAGGCGACGGAGCCGCCCATGCAGTAGCCGACGACGGCCAGCTTGAGCTTGTCCTTCTGCAGCGCCTGGACGGCGGCCCGGACGTCCATCATCATGGTGTCCCAGCCGATCTTGCCGCGGATCTCGCGGCCGCGGACGATGTCCTCCTGCTCGTAGCCGAGCTGGATGTTGGGCTCCACCCGGTCGAAGAGCGCGGGAGCCAGCGCGACGTAACCGTCGGCGGCGTAGCCGTCGCAGACGCCCCGGATGTGCGAGTTCACGCCGAAGATCTCCTGGATGATGACGATGCCGCCCCGGGGTTGGCCCGCGGGGTTGGCGCGGTAGCCACCGAACTTGTGGCCGTCTTCCGCCTGCAGCGTCACGTTCTGACCCATGCTCGTTTCTCCTTTGGTCGTCGGGTGTCGTCAGCGCCGGCCGGCCGCTCGCCGTCCCGGCGGGTTCCGGTCAGCTCAGCACGGTGGTGCGCTGGCGCTCGATGAGGTCGACGTCGATGCGGGCGCCCAGGCCGGGGCCGCTGGGCGCCCGGACGAGGCCGCGCCGGTCCACCTCGATGTCCTCGACCAGACCGTACTTCTGGGCGCCGGCGGGCAGGAGCACCTCGAAGAACTCGCAGTTGCGAATGGCCATGGTCACGTGGAGGTTGGCCACGTTGTTCAGCGAGTTGCCCCCGTGGTGGATCTCGAAGTTCATGTGGAAGGCCTCGGCCAGATGCGCGGTCTTCACCAGCGCCGTGATGCCACCCTTCACGGCCACGTCGCCGCGCAGGTAGTCGGTGGCCTGCTGCACGAGCCAGGGCGCGTAGGCGGTGATGCCGCCCGGCGCGTATTCGGTGGCCAGGATCGGGATCGCCAGGTGCTGCTTGAGCTTCACGTAGTTGAGGATGTCGTCGTCGGCGAGCGGGTCTTCGTACCAGTGAAACCCCAGCGCTTCGACGGCGCGGCCGACGCGCAGGGCCTCGGGGTACTGGTAGGCCCAGGTGGAGTCGAGCATCAGCGTGTAGCGGTCGCCCACGGCCCGCCGGACCGCCTGGCAGACCTCGATGTCGACGGCGGGATCGGTGGGGGGATGGATCTTGTAGGCGGTCCAGCCCTCGGCCTGGAAGCGGGCGGCCTCGGCCGCGTACTCCTGGGCGGTGGCCAGCACGGCGCTGCTGGCGTAGGCCGGGATCGTCTCGCGGTACGAGCCGAGCAGGCGATGGATCGGGAGGCCGGCGATCTTGCCGCCGAGGTCCCAGAGCGCGACGTCCACCGCGCCGATCGCGCGGATGGTCGTGACGCGGTTGCGCTGCCACAGGGCCTGCCAGAGCCGCTCGCGGTCGAGCGGGTCCTGGCCGACGACCACGGGCTTGAGGTAGCGGATCAGCGAGGCCGCGTCGAGATCGGCGCCCCGCATGGCCGAGCCCAGGAAGGCGTGGCCTTCAGGTCCGCCGTCGGTGCGCACCCGCACCAGGCCAAGCTGGCTGCGGCCCCCGAAGCGCCCCGTGTGACGGCCGTATTGCGTGGGAGGGATCCCCTCCCACGCAAACAGCGTGACGTCCAGATCGGTGATCTTCAGAGCTACTTGGCCTTGGCTGCCCAGTCCGGGTGGTGCTCGATGCCCACCAGCTTCATCTCGTGCAGCTTCTCGCCCCACAGCGCGCGCTGCTTGTCACGGCCACGGCGATCGGTGACCTTCTCCCACTCGGCGGCGGCGCTATCGAGCGCGTCCTTGGGCGACTTGCGCTTGGCCAGCGCCTCGGTGATCTCGAAGGCCAGCTTGCGCTGGTACTCGTTGGCGCCGGGGATGACGGGATCGGGCACCACGTGCGGGAAGCTGGCCTCGATGGCCTTGAGGTACTCGTCGGCCCCCGGGAAGGACTTCTTGAACGCGTCGGCGCGGAGATGCGAGATCCGCCA
>JBOHPM010000454.1:0-3131 GCA_050731715.1 Candidatus Rokuibacteriota bacterium | reverse complement strand
GTCCGGTGCGGGGATCAGTGAGGTGTCCGTCGATCAGTGCACCCCAAGCCGAGCCGCTCGTCCAACTCGCGCGGCAGCAGCAGCCCGGCGTCGGAGGTCACCGTCGCTCCCCGGAACTCGACGCGCAGTTGCGGGTTGAACGAGAGGCGAACCGGGCCAGATCTCGCATCACCCATTGGGTGGTGCCCTCCGCGTCAGCGAGGAGCCCCCGAGAGCCGCGTTTCTTGCTGGTGGTGAGCGATTATGGCCCGATGCGTTCAGTCTTCAAATCGAAAATGTAGGCTTATTTGCCTGGCAGCTGTATCACCCATTCTTCCTTGTCGTCACGACAAAAATTGGCTTCAAAACGTTTCTGCATGTTCGTCAAGGCTGTTGTCTCTCCACGCGACAAGTCGACGCGCAAGCCGGTCCGGTAGCAGTTCTCATGGAGCTTTCCATCTTTGTCTTTCAGCGCATAGCGATCTTCCAGGGTAATTGAATACGAGATACTCGTGCCCCTGTCGATCCATTGGCGAATTCTTTCCGGCCGGGGAGGGCGACGGCTGTTCGCGAACTGAAAATCCAGGAATTCCTCGATGTGGCTTCTGTCCTGGGCGGTCATCAGGTCATGATACACAGCCCTGATATTGCCGAGCTTGGCCTGGGCGGACCGCAGCCGGATACGCTCGTCCGCACTCATGGCCAGCAACGCCTTGATCTCGGAAAGGAGATCCCGTAGCTCCTGGAGTTGGCGTTGCTCGGTCTGCTCCAGGGCCTGCGCGTACGCCGGGTCGGTTCGGCGTCGATCGTCAATCGATTTGTCGCCGTAGGTTGTCTGGGGCAGAGTCCTCTCCGTGTGAGTGAGCAGCCGCTCGAACAGCGGTATGTACTTCGGGAGGTTCTCTCCGATGCCGGCCTTGTCGATGGCTGGCAAGTACGGCGTGATGAACAGCTTGAAATGGCTCACCACGTTCATGAGGTGGATCCCCTGGCCGGCATGGAGGACGTTCGTCCCCGAATCGATGAAGTCTCGCCACGACCTCGGTTCGAAACTTGGAATCCTGACGGTCTTGAGCGCCGACGGCATCTGCCTCACCAGCTTGGTGTCGTAGAGATACGCTGGATGATAGATCGAGGCATACACGTAGGAGAAGGTGATCGGATTGAGTGCCGTCACCCAGATGCTGGCGGTCTCCCCGGGGCGCATGAAGCGCTCGTCGAGTTTCTGGGCCGTGCTGCCATGAAGCAGCGCATGACTGCTCTTGGTTTCCACCCAGAATGCGGCATCCCTGTCCTTCGCGTCGCCGATATGGATCACGATCGCAGCCGCCGCCGGTGACGAAGAGACCATGATCAACAGGACGATCGCCCACAGCGCCATGCTCTGCATGATACCGCCCGCGTCGCGCTTCCCCGGCGAGGTGAATTGACGGCGCGAGCGGTCGGGGCCCTACCGCTCGCTCGCTAGCACCAGGGTGCCGGCGGCCGAGAGCATGCCGCCCATGCCGTTGACGAGCGAGAGCGTGACCTTCGGCACCTGACGGGGGCCGCACTCGCCGCGGAGCTGCCGCACCGACTCGATGATCGGGAAGATGCCGTACATGCCGCTGTGCGTGTAGGAGAGGCCGCCGCCGTTGGTGTTGATCGGCAGGCTCCCGCCCGGGGTCGAGCGGCCCTCCTCGAAGTAGTGCACGCCCTCACCCGGCTTGCAGAACCCCAGTGACTCCAGCATGATCGGCGGCCCCGAGGTAAAGGCGTCGTAGAACATCAGGTGGTGGAAATCGCGGGGGCCGACTCCGGCCATGGCGAACGCCTTCTCGCCCGAGACGCGCGTGGCCTCGCTGAACGTGAGATTCCGCATCTGGGTCAGCATGACGTGCTCGGCGCCCTCGCCGGCCCCGCGGACGTAGACGGGTTTCTTGGCGGTGTCGCGGGCTCGATCGGCGCGGGTCATCACCACGGCCCCACCGGCGTCGGTGACGAGGCAGATATTCAGGATGTTGAACGGCCAGACGACGGGCCGGGAGCTCAGCACGTCCTGCACGGTGAGGGGCTCGCGATTCCGGGCCTTGGGATTGAGGGCGGCCCACTGGCGTGTGGAGACCGCCACCTGCGCCCACTGCTCGAGCGTGGTGCCGTGCTCGTGCATGTGCCGGGTGGTGATCAGCCCGAAGTAGGTCGGCGCCCCTCCGAAGCCATACGGCAGCTCGTACTGGCCGGGCAGGGCCGTGTCGCGGCGCGGGGAGACGCCCACCCCCGAGCGGCCCGATTCGCCGTGCGCGATGACGGCCACGTCGCACAGCCCGTGGTGGAGGGCGAGCATGGCGTGGCCGACCATGATGATGAAGGAGCAGCCGCCCACGGTGGTGCCGTCCACGTAGCGCGGGATCACCCCGATGGCCTCGGCGATGGTGGCGGGAGAATGCTGACCGGCCGTGAAGACGCCGTCGATGTCAGCCACCTTGAGGCCGGCGTCGCGGACGGCGTTGTGGATGGCCTCCACGTGCAGCGTGAGCTGGCTCTTTCCCGGCAGGGTGCCGATCTCGTCGCTCTCGTCCACGCCGACGATGCAGGTCGAGTTGCTGAGCGCCTTCATCCGGGCCACGTCCATCAACGCGCTCCTCCCGTCGCCGCCCCCGGTGGCGTCGCCTTGGCCGGCTGGAACATCGGCAGGCTGACCTGGTCGGTGAGCTTCTCGAAGACGACCTCGACCGGCATATCGCACCGGAGCTTGTTCGGGTCGGGCTCGACGTTCACGAGGTTGGTGAGCAGGCGTGGCCCTTCTTCCAGCTCGACCATGGCCAGGACGAGCGGGGTCTTGACCTTGAACGCCTTGTTGAGGATCTGGTGAGCGATCTCGAACGAGTAGAGGCGCCCGCGCCCGCTGGCCTGGATCCAGGTGATGTCTCGGGAGGCGCAGAACGGGCACCGCACGCGCGGGTACATGAACGGCTTGCCGCAGGCGCGGCACTTCGGGATCATCAGCTTGCCTTCGCGGGCGCCCTCCCAGTAGGGCTTGGCTTCCGGCGTCATCGGCTGGGGCAGGGGACGGTCGAGCTCCATCGGATCCTCTCAGTCGGTCTCAGTGTCCCCGGAACACCGGGGGGCGCTTCTCCACGAAGGCACGCACACCCTCGCGGGGGTGGCGATGC
>JBOHPM010000453.1:0-3139 GCA_050731715.1 Candidatus Rokuibacteriota bacterium | reverse complement strand
TACTCCGCCAGGACGTCCGACGAGATCGACACGTGGAGGTCCGGGCACTCGCGCTGGATGACGTCGCGCATGCGCCGCTCGTGCGCCGGGTTGGCGTAGGCGTGGATGAAGCAGACGCCAGCCGAGCGGATCCCCTGGCGGGCCAGCCACCGCGCGACGTCGGCGGCCGCCGCCTCGTCGAACGGGCGCAGCACCTCTCCCCGGAAGCTCAGGCGCTCGGGCACCTCGCGGACGCGGTGCAGCGGGACGATCCGATCCGGCTTCACCCAGAAGTAGGAGTTGCCGTACCCGCGGGGCACCGACTGGCGCGCGATCTCGAGGACGTGACGGAAGCCCTCGGTCGTCACCAGGCCCAGGTCGGGGAAGCGCTCCTCCAGAATGGCGTTGGTGGCCACCGTGGTGCCGTGGCAGATGGCGGCCACCGTGCCGGCCCCGGCCTGCGCCAGCACCTTGCGGATGCCGTTGAGAACGGCCAGGGAGGGGTCGCGGGGTACCGACGGCACCTTCGTGCTGAGGGTCTCGCCCGTCGCCTCGTTCACCGCCACGACGTCGGTGAACGTGCCGCCGGTGTCGATGCCGATCCGGAAGCGGGCCCCCTCACCCATCGGCGGACTGGCCGACCAGCGCAATCAGCGCCGCCTCGAAGCAGGCCCGCGGCGGCTTCACGAGACCGGCGCCGACCTGGCCGATGCCCGGCTGCCGGTGCGCGATCCCGGTGTTGATCTGGGGCAGGATGCCCGTCTGCATGACCAGCCGCACGTCGATCCCGGTGGGCGTCCCCCGGAAGTCGAGGGGCGGAAGCCGGTAGCTCTCGCTCTCGGCCAGGGTGATCTCGTACATCAGCCGCGTGGCGCGGAGCGCATCGGCCGTCGTCCCGCCGACGAACTGCACGATGGCGGGCGCGGCCCCCATGGCGAACCCGCCGAGCCCCACGGTCTCGGTGATCGCGCTGTCGCCGATGTCCGGGTTGGCGTCGTCCGGACCGAAGCCGGTCAAGTACAGCCCGACCGGCGTCTCGGCGGGCGCGGTGAACCAGCGGTCGCCCAGGCCGCTCACGCGGATGCCGAAGTCCGTGCCGTTGCGCGCCATCGTGGTGACCAGCGTCGCGTGAGACACACCGTGGGCGGCGTCGGCGGCCGTCTTGCACGCCGCCATCCCGACGTTCAGGAAGAAGTGCTCGTTGCCGGCCGCGAAGCTCAGCACGCGCTCGCGCTCGGCCGCCGCCAGATCGAGAGCGGCCACGTGCGGGGCCAGGGCCTTGATGAGCAGCGCGGAGGCGGCGCGGTTGCGGTTGTGGCACTCGTCGCCCATTGCCAGCGCCTGGGCGATGATCGCCCGCACGTCGAGCCCACCCGCCCGGCGGATGGCCTGGCCCAGCGCGGGGCCGAGCACGTCGCGGAACCAGCGCAGCCGCTCCAGCACCTCGGTCGAGTACGCGCCGTAGCGCAACACCTTGCCCAGCCCCTCGTTCAGGGTCGAGTACGCCCGGTTGCCGCCGGCGCGGTTCTCGACGACGAACACCGGCATGGAGGCCGTCATCACCCCGGCCATGGGGCCCACCGACGCGTGGTGGTGACAGGGCTCGAACCGGACGGCGCCGGCGGCGGCCAGGCGCTCGGCGTCGGTCGACGAGGTGGCGCGGCCCTCGAGAAGCAAGGCGCCGATCACCGCGCCGCGCATGGGGCCGCTCATCCGCGTCCACTCCACGGGCGGGCCGGCGTGCAGGATCGTGTCGGGCGTCATGCCGGGCACGACATCGATCGCCGGGCGGACGTCGACGAGGACGGCATGGGCGCCAAGGAGCGCGGCCACCGCCCGGCGGTTCGCCGTCTCGACGCGCTCCGTCCACAGCCGGGCGAGGCTTCCGGCAGCCTCCGCCGGCTGCCAGTCCACCCGGGCGACCGCGGCGCCCTGGCTGGCGAGCGCGTCGGCGAACAGGTCGGCGCCGACGTTGACCACGACCGGGGGCTCATCGAGAAGCCGGTCAGCGCCCACTCTGCCCTCCCATCAAATCGCGGGCGGCGAGCGCGGCGAGCCGGTTCGAGGGATAGACGGTGACGTCGAGGGCGCGGAGCGCCTGCGTTTGCGCGGCCAGCGACGGCACGTCGTCCTCGGTGCCGACCACGTGAGCCACCACGGCGACCTCACGCCCGGCCCGCGCGGCCGACGCGCGCGCCTCACGGATTCCCGGCGCCGCGGCACCCACGGGGTCGGGGTGCGCGCAGTGCCCGAGGACGAAGTCGAGCAGGAGAACGCCCACGGCGCCGTCACCGCCCGCCGCCGCGATGGCCGTCGTGCGCAGGGCGGGATCGATCATCGGGTGGGGCCGACCCCGGGTGAACTCCGCCGCCCCGAAGTCGACGAACCGCGAGCTCGCGTCGCCGACGATACCGCGCGCCTCCTCGCACAGGGTGCCGCCGGTGAAGAGTCCGGCGACCGCGCCGGTTCCCTTCTGCCGGGACCGGGGCGGCGCCGGCAGCGAGGCCGCCGCGCCGCCGGTCGCCCGCACCGCGGCCTCCGCCGCCTCCGCGAGCGTCTCCGTCGCCTGAACACCCGGCGGCGTGCGGCCACGCCATCCGAGCAAACAGGCGATCACGGGCTTGCCGACACCGGACGCCGCGTCGAGCACGCGGGCCGCCACCCGGTCGGAGGCGGGCTTGGAGACGAGCACGATGGCGCGCGTGGCGGCGTCGCCACCGAGGAGCGCGAGGGCCTGCAGCGTCGTGATGCCCTCGACACCGTCGTGGAGATCTCGGCCCCCGGTGCCGATCGCGTGCGACACCCCGCTGCCCAGACGGTGCAGCAGCGTCGTGACCTCCTGCAGGCCGGTGCCCGAAGCGCCCACGAGGCCGACGGGCCCGCGCCGGACGCGGTTAGCGAAGCCCAGGCCGACGCCATTGACGATGCTGGTGCCGCACTCGGGTCCCATGACGAGGAGGCCGCGCTCGCGCGCGCGGCGCTTGAGCGCGATCTCGTCCTCGAGGCTGACGCCGTCGCTGAAGACGAACACGTGCAGGCCGGCCGCGAGGGCCTGGCCCGCCTCGTTGACCGCGTGGCTTCCGGGCACCGAGACGACGGCCAGGTTCGCCTCCGGCCGGTCCCGCGCCGCGCGCGCGATCGAGCGCGGCCGCTCGGGCCC
>JBOHPM010000452.1:0-3140 GCA_050731715.1 Candidatus Rokuibacteriota bacterium | reverse complement strand
GGCACCGACGTCACGATCTTCTCGCCCCGGGCGGCGGGCATGGCCCACCATGTCGGTGACGCCACGACCAGCCTGCACTGGGCCCAGGTCTGCAACGACCTGATCCACCGGGTGGGCACGCTCTACCCCGAGAACTTCGTCGGTGTCTGCCAGCTGCCGCAATCGCCGGGGGTCCCGCCGGCCAACTGCATCGAGGAGCTCGAGCGCTGCGTGAAGGAGCTCGGCTTCATCGGCTGCAACCTGAACCCCGACCCCTCCGGCGGCTACTGGAAGGACCCGCCCCTGACCGACAAGTGGTGGTATCCCTTCTACGAGAAGATGGTGGAGCTCGACGTGCCGGCCATGATCCACGTCAGCGCTTCCTGCAACCCGAACTTCCACACCACGGGCGGTCACTACATCAACGGCGACACCACGGCCTTCATGCAGCTCATCACGGCGGACCTCTTCAAGGACTTCCCCACCTTGAAGTTCATCATTCCCCATGGTGGCGGGGCAGTGCCCTATCACTGGGGCCGCTACCGTGGACTGGCCCAGGACATGGGCCGGCCGCTGCTGCGTGACCATCTACTGAACAACGTCTACTTCGACACCTGCGTGTATCATCAACCCGGAATCGACCTGCTGTTGAAGGTCATCCCCGTCGACAACATCCTGTTTGCCTCGGAGATGGTGGGCGCCGTCAAGGGCATCGATCCCGACACCGGCAACTATTACGACGACACCAAGCGCTACATCGACGCGGCGCGTGGGCTCGGGGCCGCCGACCGGCAGAAGATTTTCGAGGGCAATGCCCGGAAGGTGTACCGCCGCCTGAAGACGCCGCAGGCTCGCTCTTGAACGTCGTCGTCAGCGCCAAGAACGGCGCGCGGGACTTCACGTGCGGCCCCGAGGAGAAGATCCTCCACGCCGGCCTGCGGAGCGGGGTGGAGCTGCCCTACGAGTGCGCCACGGGCACCTGCGGGACCTGCAAGGCCCGGCTCGTCAGCGGGCGTGCCGAGAGCGAATGGCCGGAGGCCCCGGGCGGGCGGTATCTCAAGAGCGCGGCCGAGATCCTCATGTGCCAGAGCCTGGCCCGCGAGGACTGCGCGCTCGAGGTGGGCGGCACCTTGAAGACGAGCGAGCCGCCCCCGCCGCGGCCGCGCGCTCTCGGCGGTGTCGTACACGGGCTGCGCCGCCTGACCTTGGACGTCACCGCCTTCGACCTCGATCTCGACGGGCCGCTCGACTTCGATGCCGGGCAGTTCGCCCTCCTCACCGTGCCTGGGATCGTGGGGGCCCGGGCCTACTCCATGGTCAACTTCGAGCGGGGGGCCGAGCGGTTGTCGTTCGTGGTCAAGAAGAAACCGGGCGGCGCGGTGAGCGAGTGGTTGTTCGGCGACGGCGTCGAGGGGGCTCGCCTGGGCCTCTTCGCCCCGATGGGCCATGCGACCTTCCATCCCGACGTCCCCAAGCACCTCCTCTGTATCGCCGGCGGCAGCGGAATCGCGGGCATGATGTCGATCCTCTCGCTCGCCTGCGGAGCCGGCCACTTCGCCAAGCGTGACGGGCACGTCTACTTCGGCGTCCGCACCGCGCGCGACGGCTTCTTCCTGGACGAGCTGGAAGCGTTCCGCGCGCAGTACCCCGAGCGCCTGGCCGTGACCGTGGCGCTTTCCGACGAGGACGTCCCGGCCGCGCTGACCGCCGCCTACCCGGGATTCGGGTTCGCGCGCGGCTTCGTCCACGCCGTGGCCGGCGAGGCTATGAAGGGCCGCTTTGCCGACGTGCGCGCCTATGTGGCCGGCCCGCCTCCCATGGTGGACGCGAGCCTCCGCCTGCTGCTCCGCGAAGCCCGGCTGCCGCCGGCCGATATCCGGTACGATAAGTTCAGCTGAACCGAAAGGAGCCCCCGTCCATGGGCCAGTACGAACGTCACGTGTTCGTGTGCACGAGCGGTGAGACGTGCCCCGCCCAGGGCGACGTCGAGCGGTACGTCAAGCTCCTGCGCGATGGCGCGAAAGCAGCTGGCCGCCAGACCGCCGTGCGCATCAACAAGGCCGGATGCTTCTCGCAGTGCGGCCACGGGCCGATGATGGTCGTCTATCCCGAGAACGTCTGGTATGCGGGCGTGCAGGAGTCCGACCTGAAGGAAATCCTGACCTCGCACATCGTGGGCGGCCAGCCCGTGGAGCGGCTCCGCTACGATCCCGGGATCGCCGGCGCCAACAAGAAGAGCGAGGCCGAGCTCAAGGCCATCGAAGAGAAACCCGAGGCTGCGGCGGCCAACGGGTGGAAGCGCGTGTGCCAGTCCACCGACGTCCCGGCGAACGGCATGAAGCAATTCCCCGTGGACGGTGTCGACGTCCTCATCGTCAACGCCGGCGAGGCGTTCTTCGCCTACCAGGCCCTGTGCCCCCACGAGGCGGTGCCGCTGGAGCTCGGCATCCACGATGGCTGCGCCATGACCTGCCTCGAGCACATGTGGCAGTTCGACCTCAAGACCGGCGCCCCGATGGGTGACGCCCAGGTGGGGCTCAAGGGTTATCGGCTCAAGGAAGAGAAGGGCGAGCTTTACGTCGGGCTCGACGGTTGAGCCCCGCGCGACCTGATCGTCACTGCCAGCGGGCGAAGGCCCAGCCGCCGCCCGTCCCCGCCGGCGTCCGATACACGGGGACGTAGGCCAGGAGCTCCATCGCCAGGGGCGTGCGGTGCAGGGCGCCCCCGAGGGCGACCCAGTTGAGCGTCTCCGAGCCCGCCGAATGCAGACGGTGCCGCGGCAGCGCGCGCAGCGCGTCCGAATTCTTCTGCTGCAGGGCGTCCAGCAGTGTCCGATCGAGCTCCTCGTCGACCACGAAGTGGCTCAGGCCACCGGACGCGACGATGGCGACCGACGCCGGCTCCGTCCACGCCGCCACTGCTGCCGCAATGGCCTCCCCCACCGCGAAGCAGCGCCGGGGCGTGGGCTGGTTGGGCGGGTAGCACGTGTTCTGGAAGATCGGCAGGATCATCCCGGGGACGTTGTCGAACAGCCGCTTGACGACGAAGGCCGCGGCGTGGGGCAGCCCCTGCTCGTGCGGCTCCGTCTGCCGCACGTAATCGAGCTCCCCCTGCCGCGTCGGATAGCGCCGGGCCACGCGCCCCCCGTAGGGTTGCCTGAC
>JBOHPM010000451.1:0-3143 GCA_050731715.1 Candidatus Rokuibacteriota bacterium | reverse complement strand
GGGCTCCGCCCCGATCAGATCACGGCGCTCGGGATCTGCCGGACGTTCCAGAACATCCGGCTCTTCGCCAACATGACCACCATCGAGAACGTGCTGGTGGGCATGCACGCCCGCGTGGACCTGGGGCTATGGGACGTTCTATCCCGGGGTCCTCGGTTCCTGAGCGGGGAGCGCCGTCTGTGGACCACGGCCGCCACCCTCCTGGACCGCGTCGGCCTGCGGGCCAGCGCCAACGAGGTCAGTCGAAACCTGCCCTACGGCGATCAGCGCCGCCTGGAGATCGCCCGGGCCCTGGCCTCCCAGCCGACCCTCCTGCTCCTCGACGAGCCGTCGGCCGGCATGACGCAGGGCGAGACGGCCGCATTGATGGCGCTCCTTCGCCAGCTCGTCAGCGAGCTCGGTCTGACCATCCTGCTCATCGAGCACAACATGCGGGTCGTCATGGAGGTCTCCGATCGCGTCACCGTGCTCGACCACGGCGAGAAGATCGCCGAGGGCCGTCCGGCAGAAGTACAAGCCGACCCCCGCGTGATCGAGGCCTACCTGGGCCGAGGGACTGGGGACCGCACCCGGAGGACTCGTGCTCAGCGTTGAGGACCTTCACGTCTTCTACGGCGAGATCCATGCGCTCAAAGGCGTGGCCCTGGAGGTCGGACGCGGCGAGATCGTGGCGCTCCTCGGCAACAACGGAGCGGGCAAGACGACGACCCTCAAAACCATCTCCGGGCTCCTGGCCCCCCGCCGGGGTCGCGTCGTCCTCGACGGCGAGCCGCTGGCCGGGGTGCCCGCCCACGACGTGGTGCTGCGGGGCATCGCCCACGTGCCCGAGGGCCGCCGCATTTTCAACCGCCTGTCCGTACGAGAGAACCTCATGATGGGGGCCTACCTGCGCCGCGACGGGGGCGTGCCCGCCGACCTGGACCGGGTCTTCGCGCTCTTTCCCCGGCTCGAGGAGCGGCTGGGCCAGGTGGCGGGCACCCTGTCGGGCGGCGAGCAGCAGATGCTGGCCATCGGCCGCGCCCTGATGGCGAGCCCGCGTCTGCTGCTCCTCGACGAGCCCAGCATGGGCCTGGCGCCGGTCCTGGTGGAGCAGATCTTCGCGACGATCGTCGACATCAACCATCAGGGCATCACGATCCTGCTCGTCGAGCAGAACGCGGCGATGGCGCTGAGTGTCGCCCACCGCGGGTATGTCCTGGAAACGGGGGCGATCGCGTTGACGGGGACCGCGGAGACTCTGGTCGAGGACCCGGCGGTGCGCCGGGCCTACCTCGGCGACTGATGGCGAAGAGGAGGCCGACATGCTCGGGCAGGGGTTGAGCTGGGAAGACACCACCGTAGGGGCCGTGTACCGGACGCTGGCCCGGACGGTGTCCGAGACCGACATCGTAACCTTCGTAAACCTCTGTGGCTTCAACGAGCCACTCTTCGTCGACATGGAGTACGTCGCCCGGGAATCGGTCTTCGGCCGTCGAGTGGCCCCGGGTGCCCTGACCTTCGCGCTCTCGGAAGGCCTCATCATGCAGACTGGCCTGATCCACGGCACCGGAATGGCCTGGCTGGGAGGCGAGCTTCGCTTGGTAGCCCCCGTGCTCAGCGGCGACACCATCCACGTCGAGGTCGAGATCGTCGACAAGCGAGCGACCAGGAAGCCTGATCGGGGTATCGTCACCTACCAGCACCGCATCCTGAACCAGCGCGGCGAGCTGGTGCTGGAGAGCCGGGTGCAGCGGATGATTCGCCGTCGCGACACCACCCCCCACACCACCGCCCCCTGACCGGTGCTCGTCCTGTCTCGCGCTGATCTCGAGGGGCTGCTCTCCCCCGGAGATGTCATCGAGGCGATGGCAGCGATATTCCGGCTCTACGCCGAGGGACACGCGCGAGCGCCGGCTCGGATCGAAGTGCCGGTCGGTGCGAGCGGTGTCCTGCTCGTCATGCCCGCGGCCACGGGCGAGCCCGGCGCGTCGGGAATGGCCGGCGCCAAGCTCGTCTCCGTTCAGCCGACCAACCAGGCCCGCGGGCATCCCACACTCTACGCGGGCTATGTGCTGGTGGACGGGGGCACCGGGGAGCCTCTGGCGTACCTGGAAGCGTCGTACCTCACTGGCATCAGGACCGGGGCCACCTCGGCCCTGGCCGCCCGTCTGCTGGCCCGTCCCGATGCGCGACGGGTCGCCTGCTTCGGCACCGGTGTCCAGGCCGGCTTCCAGCTGGCCTGCCTGGCCGCCGTCCGGCCGCTGGAGCGGGTGGCCGTCGTAGGCCGCGACCCGGTCCGGGCCCGGGCCTTCGCCGGCGCCACGGGGAAGCAGCTGACCCTGACCGTCGAGGTGGCCGGCGACCCTCGCGCGGCGGTCCGCGACGCCGACATCGTGACCTGTGCCACCACCTCGGCCACACCGGTCGTGCGCGGTGCCGATCTCAGCCCCGGCGCTCACCTGGACCTGGTCGGCGCCTTCCGGCCGGATGACCGCGAAGCCGACACCGAGGCGCTGCGGCGCGCGCGGCTGGTCGTCGACACCTACGCCGGCGCGCTGGCCTCGGCGGGAGACGTGCTCATCCCGCTGCGGGAGGGCGCGTTCGATCAGGCCCACGTGAGTGCCGAGCTGGCCGAGGTCGTGGTCGGCAGCAAGCCAGGCCGTACCCGCGCCGACGAGATCACGGTCTTCAAGTCGGTTGGCTGGGCTCTCGAAGACCTTGCGGCGGCGCGGCTCGCGTACAATCGAGCTCGGGCCGCCGGACTGGGCACGGAGGTGCACGTGTGAGCGTCGGTCGAGTCGTTCAAATCAGTATCTCCCCGGGAGGCGTCCCCAAGCAGCCGGTGGCGACCGTCGCGGTGACGCTCGCGGGCCTCGCCGGCGACGGCCACCGTGATCGGGAGCACCACGGGGGGCCAGAACGGGCCGTGTGCCTCTACGCGATGGAGGCCATCGAGGCGCTTCAGGCCGAGGGGCATCCGATCACTCCCGGGAGCATCGGAGAAAACCTGACCCTCCATGGCCTGAACTGGACCGCCATCGCTCCCGGCGCGGTCCTGAGCGTGGGTGAACGAGTGCTGCTTCAAGTCACCCGCTACACGAGCCCCTGCGGGAACATCGGGCCCGCCTTCCTCGACGGCGACTACTCGCGCGTCTCCCAGAAGC
>JBOHPM010000450.1:0-3143 GCA_050731715.1 Candidatus Rokuibacteriota bacterium | reverse complement strand
GGGAGCGTCGTGCTCCTCGGGGCGGCCGCAGCAAGCGCCCAGGGGCCGATGGTGTATGGCCCCCCCATCAGCCTGTCCCAGGCCAAGAAAGTGATGGCCGGCGCCGAGGCCGAGGCCACGAAGAACAAGTGGAACGTGGTCATCACCATCCTGGACTCGGGCGGCAATCTCGTGCTGGTCCAGCGCCTCGATGGCGCCCAGTTCGGCAGCGTCGAGGTCGCCAAGGACAAGGCCTATTCGGCGGTGGCCTTCCGCCGGCCCACCAAGGCCTTCCAGGACGGGCTGGAGAAGGGTGGGGCGAACCTGCGTTTGCTGCGGCTGACCGGCGCCAGCCCTCTCGAGGGCGGGATACCGATCGTCGCCGACGGCAAGGTCATCGGTGGGATCGGCGTCTCCGGCGTCACCGGCGAACAGGACGCCCAGATCGCGAAGGCGGGGGCCGACTCCCTGAAGTAGCACGTGGGCCCGGCGGGCCGGGGGCTCTCTCCCGGCCCGCCGTACGGTAGAATCCTCCTGCGCCCAACCGTTTCGTGGAGGAGCAACGATGACGACGCCCGCCGTGTTCAGCCACCTGGGGATCCATGTGCACGACCTCCCCCGCATGGAGGATTTCTACACCCGCGTCCTCGGCCTGCTCGTCAGCGACCGGGGAGGCCTGCGGGATGGTCCGACCCTCGTGTTTCTCTCGCGCGACCCCGACCAGCACCATCAGATCGTCCTGGTGACGGGCCGGCCGCCCGGTGTGGAGTACAACGTCGTCAACCAGATCTCGTTCAAGGTGCCGACGCTGGAGGATCTCAAGAGCATGCACGCCCGGCTCCGGTCCGAGGGCGTCAAGGAGTTTCGCATCGTCACCCACGGCAACGCGTGGTCGGTGTACTTCCCAGATCCCGAAGGCAACCGGTGTGAGCTCTTCGTCGATACCCCCTGGCACACGCCCCAGCCCTTCGCCGAGCCGTTCGACATCGAAGCGTCGGCCGAGACCATCTTCGCGAAGACCGAGGCGATCTGCCGGAACCGTCCCGGGTTCGTGTCGCGTGCCGATTGGCGGAAGCAGCAGGCGGAGCGGATGGGAGCGAGCAATGCCCGCTGAGTCGGTCAAGCCGGTCCGCGTCGCGGCCATCGGTGTCGGCGGCTGGGGCCGCACGCTCGCCGACGCTGCCGCCAAGGGGACGGGGCTGACCTACGTCGCCTGCACCAGCCGCTCCTCCGAGAACCGCGCCGCCTTCGCCAAGGCCTATGGGTGCCGCGACCTGCCCAGTGTCGAGGCGGTTCTGGCCGATCCCGAGGTGGAGGGGGTCATCATCACCACGCTGCACTCCGCGCACGCCGGGCAGATCGTTGCCGCCGGCAAGAGCGGCAAGCACGTGTTCGTGGAGAAGCCGTTCACGCTCACGCTGGCCGACGCCCGGCGCGCCGCCGAGACGTGCCGGCAGGCGGGGGTCGTGCTGGCCGTGGGCCATCAGCGGCGCCGGATGCCGGCTAGCCGAGCGCTCAAGCGGCTCATCGACGAGGGCGCCCTGGGGCGGGTGGTCCAGATCGAGGGAAACTTCTCGGCCGACATCGGCTTCTCGTTCAAGCCCGGGGCCTGGCGCCTCGTCCGCGCCGAGACGCCGGGGGGCTCCATGACGAACCTCGGGATCCACCACGTGGACAGCTACCAGTACTTGCTGGGTCCCATCGCCCGCGTGGCAGCGTTCTCCCGGCGGGTGGCGCTCAAGGACGTCGAGATCGACGACACCACGTCCATCCTGTTCGAGTTCGCGTCGGGCTGCCTCGGCTACCTCGGCACGTCGTGGGTGCACGCCAACCGGGGCTCGACGATGACGCTGCACGGCAGCGAGGCCCAGGCCTGGCTCGAGGCGGACGGCGCGCGGCTCGTCCTGGCCCGCCGGGGTCAGCGCGAGCGAGCCGAGGTGCCCCTCACACCCGTCGATCCGCTCGTCGAGGAGCTCGCGGAGTTCGCGCGCTGTGTGCGGGAGGGGGCGAAGCCGGAGACCGACGGCGAGGTGGGTGTGGCCAACATCGCCGTGCTGGACGCGATCGTCCAGTCGTCCGACTCCGGGCGCACGGTCGACGTCGGGCGTTAGGATGCCGCGGTCGGCGCCTTCGGCCGGGGCAGGGGCGGCGCCCGCCGGATCACGTCACGGCCAGACGGACTAGCTGATCAGCCCGTAGAACCTCCCGGCGTTCTCGCAGGTGATCTTGTGGACGACGTCCGGCGGCAGGTGCCCGAACTGCTCGGCGATGTACTTCGACGACTCGGGCCACACGCCGTCGGGGTGCGGGTAGTCGGAGCCCCACATCAGCGTCTCCACGCCAATGTCGTCGATGAGCTTGGTCCCGATGCGGTCGAACTGGAAGGTCGCCTTGCACTGCCGGCGCCAGTAATCGCTGGGCTTCATCCGGAGACCGAGATCGCGGAAGCGATCCTCCCACTCGAAGTCCATCCGGTCCAGCGCGTAGGGCAGCCAGCCGATCCCGCTCTCGCCGAAGGATAGGCGAATGTTCGGATAGCGCTCGAGCACCGCGCTCCCGATGACGGCGGCCACGATGTTGATGAGGTTCATCTGGAAGCCGGCCACGCTGGTGAAGAAGGCCGCCCGCCGGGTCAGCCCCTTCTGCTGGTCCATCTTGTCCCGCGGCACGGAGGGGAAGGTGTGGAAGTGCAGCGGCAGGTTGACCTCGTTGACCGCCTGCCACAAGGGCTCCCACACGGGATGCCACATGGGCTCCATGTCCCACGAGCAGGAGAGCTCCATCCCGCGCAGCCCGAGCTGGGCCACCCGGTAGATCTCCTTGACCGCGCCGGGAATGTCGCCATAGGGCAGGCAGGCCAGTCCGATCGACCGGTCGGGGTGATGGCGGCAGAAGTCCACGAGCCAGTCGTTGTAGATCCGGAACATCTCGCTGGCCGCCTCGTGGTCGCGCAACCGGCTGGCCGCGCCCAGGATACCGAAGATCACCTCGGCCTGGACGCCGTCGCGATCCATGTCCTGGGCGCGGCGGTCAGGGTCGGTGGGGCGGCGGATCCCCTTCTTGCCGTCCTCGTAGAGCCCGGTCGCCGCCATGATGTCGACGCGACGGTTCTGGCCAGGCACCACCTTGTTCCCGACCGATCCCACCGCGCAGGCGAAGCCGAG
>JBOHPM010000449.1:0-3153 GCA_050731715.1 Candidatus Rokuibacteriota bacterium | reverse complement strand
GATGCTCAAGGAGCGCGTGGCGGCCAGCCTGCGGGGCCGTGGCATCGACGTCACGATCGTGGACAAGGACCTCGGGTACGAGCTGCGCTGCGCCGCGCCCGGCGCCCACGACATCCAGTACTGCCGGAGCCTCGGCTACTGGGCCACCCGCTTCCTGCTGGAGGGCGGCAGCAACGCCATGGTCACCATCCAGGCCGGCCGCCTGGTGCCCATTCCCTTCGGGCTCATGATCGACCCGCGCACCGGCCGGATCCGCGTCCGCTACGTCGACGTGGAGTCCGAGATGTACCAGACGCTCGACGCCTACATGATCCGACTCAAGCCGGAAGATCTCGATGACCCGCAGACGCTGGCCGCGCTGGCCAAGGCCGGGAAGCTGAGCGAAGCCGAGTTCCTCGCTCGCTTCAGCCCCGTCGTCGGCCGGCGCTAGAAGGGCAGCCGTGCATCTGAACACGATCGATCGCGACGGACGGGGGCGCTTCGCCTTCCTGGCTTACGACCAGGGGCTCGAGCACGGCCCCGAAGACTTCCGCGGCAACCCGGACGCGCTGGCGCCCCGCTTCGTGCTGGAGCTGGCCCGCGACCACGACTACACGGCCGTGGTCTTCCAGCAGGGCACGGCCCTGCACAGCCTCGACATCTGCCCCGAGGTGCCGCGCCTGATCAAGCTCAACGGCAAGGCCGGCCTAGTCAAGGGCGAGCCGTACTCGCCCCTGCTCTGCCCGGTGGACTATGCCGTCAAAGAGCTGCGGGCGGTCGCCGTGGGCTACACCATCTACGCCGGCTCCGAGCACGAGGGCCGGATGCTGGCAGAGTTCGCCGAGGTCGTCCGGGAGGCCCGCTCGCTGGGCGTGCCCACCGTGGCCTGGGTCTATCCGCGGGGCCGGGCCGTCGCCTCCGACACGGAGCCCGCCATCGTCGCCTACGCCGCCCGCATCGCCTACGAGCTGGGCGCCGACATCGCCAAGGTCAAGTGGTCGGGCAGCGTGGAGTCCTTTCGCTGGGTCTGCCAGGCCGCGCAGGAGACCAAGGTCGTCCTCTCCGGCGGCGTGCTCACCGACCGTCCCGAAGATTTCCTGGCCGTCGTCGACGGCGTCATGCAGGCGGGCGGAGCCGGCGTCGCGGTCGGCCGCAACGTCTGGCAGCGGCCGCGAGCCCACGCCGCGGCGATCTCGAAGCAGATCATCGCGCGCGTTCGCGGCTGACGCCGGGGGACGGGGGTAGGGTCCGGCGACCACGCGGTCTGGCGCCTAGTCCCGCGCTCCGCGATCCAGACGGAACGTCGCGCGCAGCTACGGTCATAGAGAAACGGGTCGCTCGGACCCCACCCCCGTCCCCCGACGTCGCCGCCACTCCCCGATGGCTCTTTCGAGTCGCGCGAGCATCGGAGGAGCCCCGTGAAGGCCGGATTCGCGGCTCGTCACCTCACCCGGCCTAGCCAGCGGAATAGCGCGGTGGCGCAGGCGGCTCCGAGCAGTTGGGCCACGATGAAGGCCGGGGTGTCGGAGGGTTGGATGCCCGCGAAGGTGTCGCTGGCCGAGCGGGCCAGGGTCACCGCAGGATTGGCGAACGAGGTGGAGGCGGTGAACCAGTAGGCCGCCGTGATGTAGGCGGCCACCGCCGCCGGAATCGCAGTCGCTCGCACCCGCGCGCAGCCCCGAATGACCATCAAGAGCCCGAAGGTTGCCACGAACTCGCTGAAGGCCTGAGCGGTCCCCGCGCGAGCCTGGCGGGAGGCGAAGAACAACGGGGCCTCAAACATCAGATGGGCGGCGGCGACACCGGCGAATGCTCCCGTCACCTGGCCCGCGACGTAGAGCGGAACTTCACCCCACGGCATGCCACCCTGGCTGGCTTCGGCAAGCGTCACCGCCGGGTTGAAGTGCGCGCCCGAGATCGGCCCGAAGGTCAGGATCAGGGCCAGGAGGGCCGCACCAGTGGCGATCGTGTTGGCCAGGAGCGCCAGGCCGACGCTGCCTCCGGCCAGCCGCTCGCCCATGATCCCCGAGCCCACGACGGCCGCCAGCAGCATGGCCGTGCCCACGGTCTCGGCAGTCACCCGCCGGGCGAGTGTGAATCGTTGCGGAATCGTAATGTTCTCGGCCAGCGTCGACCTCCCATCCTCGTCTAGACTTCGGCAGACGCGGCGTGAGACTACAGGGGAGGTTCGGCGTGGACAAGCAGCGTGTCCTGTTTCTCTGCACACACAACTCGGCTCGGAGCCAGATGGCGGAGGGCTTCGTGCAATGGCCGAGATGGGCGTCGATCTGGGCGGGCACATCTCCAGGACCCTGGACCAGCTTGGCGATCAGCCCTGGGATTACGTGATCACGGTTTGCGACAGCGCCAACGAGCGCTGCCCGATCTTCCCCCGGAAGACGAGCCGCCTGCACTGGGCGGCCGACCGTCCCTAGAAGTAGCCGGGGTCGCCCGGGAGCAGCGTCCGCGGCTTCCCGTCCTCGGTGAGCATGCGGGGACGGATCGGCGCCACCCGACGCCCGCCCAGCCGTTCCAGGGCCTCGCTGGTGGAGCCGGCGCCATCGAATAGCGCCAGGTTTTTCATCGTCGGCAGGCGGAGCGAGAGTTCGCCCCGGGCCCGCGCCTGCAGCGCGTCCGCGGGGGTGAGCCAGCGCACCCCGATGATCTCGTGCTCGTCGGCTTGCGCGTCCTGGGCCGGCGGCATCGGGGCCGCGAAAAACCGCGTGTCGTACCGAAGCGGCCGCTCCTCCGGGGTGATCCAGTGCGCGAAGTAGACGAGTTGATCCGTGGCCAGCTTCAGATCCTCGTCGCGCAGCAGCGCCCAGAAGGCCCGGTGATCGCGCTGGCAGGCCCGGCGGTGATCGAGCAGGCGCGCGGGCGCCACCGCTGGCGGCCGGCCACCCGGGCCATAGGCCAGCAGGACGCCAACCTCCTCGAACGCCTCGCGGACGGCGCCGATCCAGTAGCCCAGCGCGGCGCGCGCATCCTCGATCCCCAGGGTGTTGGCCGCGGTCGCGTCCTCGAGCCCCATACACCAGGCTTCGGCATCGGGCGGAGAGTCGTCGATCTCGACCTTGCCACCCGGGAAGACGAAATCGCCCGGGGCGAACCGGCTGCGGTGGTGCCGCTGGATGAGCAGAATCTCGACGCCGCCCCCGAGGCGGTCACGGAGGA